>JALUMR010000029.1 GCA_027055805.1 Campylobacteraceae bacterium | reverse complement strand
ATTTTAAATCCTTATTCCTAAAGTTATATAGGCATCTTTAAGCGTAAATAGCGTGATTTGTAATATACTTCAATATATTTAGGTGTCAAGAAATTAATAAAAAATGACACCTAAAGCGACACCCCACGAGGATTTTATAATGGCTATCGTTCTAAAAGAGTATTTAAAAACAAAACATACAGGTATAAAAGTACATAAAACAGACAATACCAAGTTTCTTTTAGAATGTACTATCAACAAAAAACGGATTAGAAGGCTTTTTACTGCTCACTTAGCCTTGGGTACTAAAGATCGATTAAAAACAGCCTATGAAGAACGTGAAGCTCTTATAAGTACATTAGAGAGCCAATTAAACTCAGGTGCAAATCTAAATGCAACAGTGGATGAGTATTTTGATATACATGGGAAAAGTAGGAAATGGAGTGAAGGTGTCAGAAGAGGATATGAAAATTATTACAAAAAACATATACAGCCTCTTATTGGATCTAAAAAAGTTGTAGACATTCAGCCTTACCACATAAGTTTGGTTATGGATAAATTGGTTCATTATTCTAGCAGAATGAGAAAAATGGCATTAGAAATTTTAAAACCATTATTTAAGAGAGCTATCAGTGATAAGCTTATTCAGTTAACTCCTGTAACTGATGAGCATCATGTCAAAAGAAATCAAAAAGCAGAAAAGCGTTTAGTACCAGATGCAGTGAATAAATATAAGGCTGTATACAAAGCCATTATGACTGTTTACAAAGATAATCCTCATCATAGAGCATTGTTTTTATTTGGGTTTGGTGGTAGACGTAAAACAGAGACTATACGCATTAAGTGGGAAGATATAGATTTTAAAAACAAAACCTACATCATTGTAGGTGCAAACTCAAAAACAGATGCAGATATGACTTTTACATTGAGTGATGATCTTATTGATGCTTTATCTGAGTTTCGTGATGTGGAAGGTAAAGTTTTTAATATATCATGGATTTCTGATGCTGTTAAAAAGATACTTCCTTATTTGGAAAATGGGTACAGAGTTGACCAAGCTATTTTAGAACAAGATATGAAAATAGAAGTTGAACCTCAACTGTTTTTACCACCATTAAAAGATACAGAGTTAATGATACCGAATCCTATTGTTGTAAGAGCCATTACAAAAAGTCGCCATTTAATTAATGCGATACTTAAAAAGTATAGAGAAGAGTACAATGATGATGAGTGGACTTTTGATAGATTAAACATAGAGTTAGCAAGAGAGATAAATACACAAAAAGAGAAAAAAGAGATAACTTCTGCTCAAACGAGAGATAGTAATAATAAAAAGAGAGCTGTAGAGTTTATAATAGAGAAGTGTGGTGAAAAATTTGTCACTTCAAAAAATATTTTAAAAGTAAGATTGTGGCAACAGCAAGATGAATATTGTCTTTATAGTTTATCTAAATATGAAGATGCAAAAGATGCAAAAATTACTACAGATGATATAGTCAATGAAATTGTCTATAAAGGTGATGCTTTTGATATTGACCATATTTTACCTATTAGTCGAAGTTCCGATGATAGTATAAGCAATAAAGTATTGGTTTATAGCGATGAGAATAGAGCAAAATCAAATAAAACACCTTATGAATATTTTGGAAAGGACAAAGAGAGATGGGAAAAATTTGAAAATTTACTTCGTCCTATGTTTGGTAAGTTAGGAAAAGCAAAAGTAGGAAAACTAACTATGAAAGACTTTGCGAGTAGAGAGCAAGGTTTTTTAGAGAGACATTTAAACGATACTCGAATCATAAGTAAAACAGTTAAAAACTATGTAGAAAAATACCTTAAATTTAAAGACAATAATCAAGAGAGAAGAGTCTATGTAGTCTCAGGTAAATTAACGAGTACACTTAGACATCAATGGGGATTAGAAAACAAAAATAGAGAAAATCACTATCATCATTTTGAAGATGCTGTACTTATTGCTTTTTCAAATGCTTCTATTGTTAATAGACTTTCAAAATATTATCATGCTTTAGAAACCTATAAACGAGATGGCAAAGATAAACCAAGATTTACTAAGCCTTATGAGAATTTTGTAGATGATATAAATACTATGGTAAAAGAGATTAATGTAGTTCGTGAACCAAAGGTTAAAAACTCTGGTAAGGTTCATGGAGATAATCCAAGAAAAAAAGATGAAAAAGCCAGAAAAGGTATGGAGGTAAGAGGAGGCATTGTAGATAATGGTGAAATTGTCCGTACCGATGTTTTTAAAGACTTGAAAAAAGAGAAATACTTTTTAATTCCACTTTATTTAAAAGATTTAAATAAACCACTACCTACCAAGTTTATAACAGCTGGAGGAAAAGAGTGGGAAGAGTTTGATGAAACTAAACATAAGTTTATATTTACTCTATATCCAAATGATTTAGTGAGAGTCGTAACCAAAACAGAGGTTATTCAAGGCTACTATATATCCCCTCATACAGGTACAGCAAACATTACACTTATTTCAATGGATAATGTTGATGATGGTATATTTACAAAAAGTATAGAAAAGCATATCTTAAAAGTGTTTATCAGTAATCACTTAGATACAGATAGCCGAAAAGAACATATAGAAAAAATGGCTAAATTACCAAATATTAAAAAGCGAAAACCTACAGGGGTACTAGCTCTTATGATGGATATAAAAATAAATGATGTTAAAGAGTTTAAAGATAAAAAAAATAATTTAGAGTTAATTCTTGAAGAGTTGAGTGAAAACTATTCTATAGACTCTTTTAAAAATAATACAAAAACAGTAGCAGTTGAAAAAATAGACAAAAATGACAATGAAATTAAATTGACAGTTACACTTGATACCATTTATGATAATAGAGCGTTACGAGGTACAGGAGTTAAAACAAAAATATTAGGTTTTAAAAAGTTAAATATTGACCTCTTAGGAGAGATAACAGAAGCCCCTTATGAGACAGTTAGAAAACCATTTGTAAAGAAAAAGAGGAAAAAATAATGAATGGGGTACTCTATATAGCTAATCCATGTTATTTGTCTATAAAAGATACAAATATCATCGTCTCTACAGAAAAAGACGGAGCAACAAGAGTACCTATAGATGATGTGAGTGTAGTGGCACTTGAAAACAACTACTCCTCTATGAGTTCAGCATTTATGTCACATCTGGCAGAAAAAAACATAGTGCTGTTTACTTGTGACAGTAGTTTTATGCCTAATGGTATATTTTTACCATTTCATCAACATAGCAGGTACACAGAAGTTTCTAATTTACAGTTAGAGTGGAGTGAACCATTTAAAAAAAGTATATGGAAAAAGATAGTAACCAATAAAGTACAAAATCAGATAGACCTGCTAGAGTATTTTGAGTTTAATGCTTTTGAGATGAAACCCTATGTCTCTAAAATAAAATCAGGTGACAGTGGTAATATTGAAGCTATAGTAGCATCTTATTATTGGAGTATCATCTTTTCTAACTCTCTTCACTACTACACTAGAAATATGGACAACATACGAAACTCTGCTCTTAATTATGGGTATGCCATTGTTAGAAGTGCTGTTGCTAGAGGATTGGTCGCAAGTGGTTTTACGCCTTTTTTTGGACTTCACCATAAAAATAAACTCAACTCTTTTAATTTGGTAGATGATTTGATGGAAGTTTTTAGATGTGTTGTAGACAGAGAAGTCTATGTGATGTTTGAAGAAGAGGGGTTAGCCGATGAGGTTCTTAATAAAGAGATAAAGAGACGGTTAATCTCTTTGCTTGAGTCTACTTTTGTTATTGAAAATAAAAAGTACACTTTGCTGAGTGCTATAGGTGTTTATATAGATAGTTTAAAGAGAGCTACTAAAAATAGAGA
>JALUMR010000028.1:2694-3857 GCA_027055805.1 Campylobacteraceae bacterium | reverse complement strand
ATTCAAAATAGAAAACAGGTTTTAAACTTGGGCATTAACAAAGGTGATGAGTTTGAGCTGATAGAGCAGTTACTAACAAAAGAGCAATTTAATACTATAAAGTTTATAGGTATTGACCATTCACAAACAGCTTTAAAGTTTGCAAAAGAGCGTTTTCCTAAAGACAATGTAGCATTTTATAAACATGATATTAATAAATTAAGTGAATTAAATTTGGAAAAATCTGACCTTATCATAAGCATAGGAACTTTTCAGAGTCCAAGCATAAACTATAAACCATTTTTAATGTCCTTAGTTCAAGAGCATCTTACTCCTGATGGAGCTTTTATTTTAGGTTTCCCAAACAGTAGGTGGATAGAGGGTGAACTCATCTACGGAGCAAAAGCACCCAACTACCCCTACTCTGAAATGTCGCTTCTTTTTAACGATGTTATCTTTGCTAAAAAGTACTTACAACAGAAGAAGTTTCGAGTCACCATTACTGGTCGTGAGTATATATTTTTAACAGCCACACGCATAGGTGTTTTATGCTAGAAATTTCTGCTCTTTTGGCTCTTTCTCTTTTAGGTACAGTACCTATGATAAAAAAAATCCAAAAAGAGAAAAAAATAAAACATCAAGAGCGATTAGAACTCTCTGCTTATCTACTTGGTATTCAAAAAGAGATTGAAGAGCTTCCAACAGAGATTTACCTACAAAAACGTTGGCTACATGAAAATTTTATAGAGGAAGTGACAGAGATAATTCAAAAGGACAAAGCCGTTTTAAACTACCTTGACCGAGAGTTAGCACCTGATATATTTGAAATTTATGAAGACAAAAAGCATTGGCTAAAGTACATTAACTATGAGTTTTTTGAAGATGAATTAAAAAACTATGATAATTATTTTAATAACATAGAGTCAAATCCACTAACGCCCATGCAACGTATGGCAATCATTACCCATGAAGAGAACAACCTCATTTTAGCAGGGGCTGGTTCAGGAAAGACCTCTGTTATACTCGCTAAAGTTGGCTATATTTTAAAAAAAGGTTATGCCTTGGAAGATGAAGTTTTAGTTCTAGCCTTTAACAAAAAAGCTCAACAAGAGCTAGAAGAACGCCTAAAAAACAGACTTAATATAAATATAACCATAAAAACTTTTCACGCCTTTGGGAATAGC
>JALUMR010000028.1:0-2594 GCA_027055805.1 Campylobacteraceae bacterium | reverse complement strand
GAATAGCTGTAAAGAAGAGAGTCAAAACTTTGACGAGATGATAACAAAAGCAACCCAAGCCATAGAGACAGAGCAATATATCTCCCCTTACCGTTACCTATTTATAGATGAATTTCAAGATATTTCAGATGATAGAAACCGATTAATACTCGCATTAAAAAAGCAAAACTCTGCCAACATAACCGTGGTAGGTGACGACTGGCAAAGCATCAATAAATTTGCAGGAAGCAACATTGATATTATTCAAAATTTTGAAGAGTATTATGGCTCAACGGCAACCATAAAACTTGACTATACCTTTAGGTTTAATCAAGAAATTGCTGAAGCTTCTCAAAACTTTATTTTAAAAAACCCTGCCCAGATACATAAAAATATAAAGAGCATAAAAAATAGTAAAAATCAAAGTTTTTACCTCTATTGGTACACATCCAATAAAAATATAGATAACAACATAGAGCAAATTATTAAGCTTATCAAGAAGAAAACAAACAATGACTCTTCTAAAAAATTTTATAAAAAAAGTATTATGATTTTAAGTCGATACAGTTTTAATGAACCTAAAAACTTAAAGTACTTACAAGATACTTTTTCAGAGACTTTAGATATCTCTTTTTGCACCATACATGGTGCAAAAGGGTTAGAGGCTGACTATGTCATCATAACTCATTTAGAAAATGGTAAGTTTGGATTTCCTTCAGAACAGTCCAAAGAAGCAGATGAGTTTCTTTATGCAGAAGAGCGACGGCTCTTTTATGTTGCCTTGACAAGAGCTAAAGAGAAAATATTTTTTATAGCCCATAGTAAACAGACCTCTTCTTTTATAGATGAGTTAAAAGAAGAAAATAACATATATGCATTAAATTAATTTAATTTCAATATAATAGTTATTAAAACTATCAAAAAGGAAAACTCATGAACAAAAGGCTAGAAACACTCATTATAGCTGCTCTTTTTCTTACACTTACTGTAACAGGATGTAATAAAAAAATCATCACAACCAATACCCAAGCTCCAACACAAGAAGCTGTAACAACACACTCAGCACCTGTCAATCAAATTTCAACAGCAGATGAAAACAGATTTAGAGTTACTCTTCCAGAACAAGTTGGAAATGTTGAGGTGGTATGTCATAATTGTCAAGCACATTTTAAACTTACACAACAGCTTCAAAAAATGTCCATGAAAGGTGATGCTATAATTCCTTGTCCTGTATGTCACAAAAACTACTTAGGTAAGCATTAATAGCACTCTTTTACGCCCAAAAGTCATCGTCGGTCATACCACCACGTCTCTTTTTGGCGACCATTGAGGCTTTCATAACATACTCTCCACATCTGTCTTGAGTCATAAACTCTTTTAAATGAAGTATCTCATACCTCTCATCAAAAGTTGCCTCTAACTCACCCTCTTCTAGTAAAAAACTTTTGTTTGAAGGCTCTTTAGTATTATCAGGATGGTGCATAAAAGTCTCAAAAATAAACACTCCATTCTCTTTAAGTGCTTTTTCTATTTGAGGAAAAAGCTCTCGCTTCAAAAAGTAGGTACAAACAATTAAATCATATTTGTTCTCTTCTAGTACATAGTTATCAAAATCAACCTCTTTAGCATAGAGATTTTCTATATTTTGCAGTGAATTAATAGCTGTTGGACTAATATCAAGTGCATCAACTTCAAACCCTTGTTTTAACAAAACTTTGGAGTTTCTTCCCATACCACAAGCTAAATCTAACGCTCTTTTACCCTTAGCTAACTTTGCATATAGTTCAACTACTTCTACATTACCTTGAGGTACAAAATCGGCAGCATACTTTTTTTCCCAACGCTCTTTATCTTCTAATGACATATTATTCCTTTATCTATAATGCTCTAAGTCTGGTGATTTTCTACACCATTTTAAAAATAGTCTATCAGGATTAACCCGTCTATCTACCTCTTTGCCATCTACTATCTTATCAGCCAACATTTTACCCATTAAAGGAGCAAAAACAAAGCCTCTTCCTCCTAAACCATTACAGATATAAAGATTATCTATCTTTTTAAGTTCTGCTTTAGCACCTTTTACAATTTTCGGATAAGTCTCTAACATATAGTGTGTATCTATCACTTCACCAACTAAAGGAAAATAATCTTTAGAACCCGAACGCATTCCACAAAATGTCTCTTTGAGTTTAAAATCAGAAGTATCTACCATGGTTGAAGCCACCTTAAAAAGCTTTTTAAGTGGCTCACCAGTACACTTAATACAGACATCCACATCTTTTTCATGTGTTGCACCAAGCTTTACTATACCATCTATATTGGCAGAAATAGAAATCTGTTTATGCATTGAAACATTAAGGTTAAGCTTTGTCTCATAGTCCCCCCTACTTCCCCACGTACCCTTAACACCCATGTATCGCATATCAAAATATCTGTTCTCGTAACCTGTTGCTAAAACTAAATATTTAGCACAATACTTACCAATAATCCAACAACCATTTTCATAAGCCAAAGAGTTCAATTCATACTGTTCATACTCTATCTCTTCCAAAATAGCCTCACACATCTTAGGTGCATCACAAACCCCTGCTTCTGAAAAAAGAAAACTCTCATAG
>JALUMR010000027.1 GCA_027055805.1 Campylobacteraceae bacterium | reverse complement strand
GATGATGTTCGTAAAATCGACTGGAAAACCACAGCCAAATTGGGTAAACCCTTCATTAAAATCTATCGTGAAGAGCGTGAGTTAAATGTTGTAACAGCTCTCATGATGGGTGGGTCAACCTATTTTGGAACGGTTAAACAGAAGTCTGAACTGATGGCAGAATTGACTGCTCTGCTTGGTTTTTCTGCTGTCAAAAATGGAGACCTCTTCTCAAGCATCATCTTTGCTGACAAACTCTACAGCATGAGCAGACCCAATAAGAAGTTTTTTGGGATAGAGAGTAGCGTTAGAGAAGTAGAAAAGTTTGATATGTTGGGAAAAAAGAGTGACTATAAAGCATTTTCAGACACACTCTATAAACGGATACGACGAAAGTCACTGCTCTTTATTATTTCAGATTTTGTAGGAGATATAGATTTTGCACTGCTCAGTAAAAAACATGATGTGGTAGCACTCATTGTTCGTGACAAGTTTGAAGAGAACCCAGATGAGCTTGGGTATTTACGTATTTTAGATATGGAAGGCAAAAAAAGTTTTGAGGGCAACATTGGTCATGTTGAGATACAATCATACAAAGAGGCATTGATGGAGAATGATAAAAAACTTTATGCTCATTTAAAGAAAAATGCTATTCGTTTTACTAAAATCTATACGCATGAAGAGCCATATTTGAAGTTGGCTAAGTTGTTAGGAGCGAAGTGATGAATGATGGATTGAGAGACATAAAACCACTACTTGAGATACCTGATAGTAGTTACACTATTTTTATGGTGTTGGCTCTTTTTATGGGGGCTATTATTTTAACGCTTCTCTTTATATTTTTTAGAAAGTTTTTTGCAAATCGTAAACAAAATATGAAAAAAGTCTATCTGCAACGTATAAAAAATGTTGACTGGAAACATCCTAAACAAGCAGCATATGAGGTGACCTATTTTGGAAGGATATTCTCCGATGAGCCAAGAGTAGCAGAGATTTACAGTCAGATTCTCCCTATGTTAGAGGCTTATAAATATAAAAAAGAGGTTCCTTTGGAAGTAGATGAGGTAACCCTGCGACAGTATGACCTTTTGGTGCATATAATTGATGAGACAGTTTAGTTTTGAGTACCCTTGGGTACTACTCTTTCTTCTTGTTTTTTTACTCTGTGCAAAGTTTTGTAAGATTAAAGGCAGAAGCATCTATTTTCCTCACTTAGATGCTCTTTTTGCTTCTAATGCTCGTCGTGATACCCTTTTAGCATTTTTGAAATGGCTTAGTATCGTTATGGCTTTAGTGGCTTTGGCTTCTCCTATTTTAACCAAAGAGTATAGTAATTCTAAAAAAAATGGTCGAGATATCGTACTGGTCATAGATACCTCAGGTTCCATGCAACAGGGACGTTTTGATATGAAAAACCTCTCAAAAAATAAATTTGATGTCGTAAAAGAGGTGGCCAGTGATTTTGTTTTACGTAGAAAAGATGACCGTATAGGGCTTATAACCTTTGCAGATGTTGCTTTTGTTTCCTCTCCTTTAACTTTTGAAAAAAAGTTTCTAGCCAAAATTATTAAGATGCAACGCCTTGGCATAGCAGGTCAAAAAACAGCCATAAATGATGCTTTGGTTCAAGCCTATGCCATGCTTGACCGTTCCGAGTCTAAATCGAAAATAGTTATACTGCTTACCGATGGTGTAGACAACATGAGTAAAGTCTCTGTAGAAGAGGTGAGTAACCTTATAGCTATGAGTGATATAAAACTCTACACCATAGGAATTGGAACGACCCGTGATTTTGATGGTCGCTCATTAAAAGCCTTTGCCAAAGCAGGTGAGGGTGAAGCTTTTGCAGCGACAAACTCAAAGATGCTTCATGAGATTTATGAAAAAATAGATGCTTTAGAGCTAACAAAAATAGATAATAAAAAGATAATTCAGCACGTTTACTTGTTTGTTTACCCACTCTTTTTAGCTATTTTATTACTTTTGATTTTTATCTATTTTCGAGTTATGGGAGGTTCAAAGTGAGTTTTGTAACACCTCAGTTTTTTTGGATGATGGGCATACCTTTGGTGCTTTTCACCTATTTTATTTTAACTCATGAAGATAAATTTTTACAAATTTTTGATAAAAAAGTTTTAGAACGCTTAACAGCAGGTGATGACTCTTTACCCTTAGTTATTCGTAACCTTCTACTCATTACAGCACTCTTTTTTATGCTAGTAGCAATGGCACGACCAGTCATAGACCATGGAGACAAGGTTGTTCAATTAAAGGGGCTTTCTGTAGTGGTTGCCTTAGATATCTCTGGTTCCATGCGTTCTAAAGACATCTACCCAAACCGTTTAGAGTTTGCTAAGAAAAAGATAAACCAACTACTAAATAACATGCCAAATGATGACATAAGCCTCATAGCTTTTGCTTACTCCTCTTTTATCTTGGCTCCGTTTACATCAGATAAAGAGACGTTAAAACTTTTGGTTAATGGTGTAAACGACCAATACATAAACATGGGTTCCACAGACTTTACAGCTTTGTCTGAATTTACAGTTGAGTTGCTAGAGAAGAAAAAGCCAAAGATATTGGTTGTTTTTTCAGATGGTGGAGACAAAGGGCAACTTGCCAAATTTGAAAAGATAACAAAAGCCAATAACATTGCTCTTTATGTGGTTTTGATAGGAACAAAAGAAGGGGCTCCTGTAGTAAGAAAAAATGGAAAAACCATCATGAAAAAGGGAAAGCTAACCATAAGCCAAAGAAACGACGAACTAGGAGAGATAGCCGTTCAAAACAACGGAGCATTCATCATAGCCAACTCTGGTGAAAGTGACATAGAAGAGTTAGTAAGCACCATAAAGTCCCAACACCAAAGTAAAGAGAAGGGTGAAGTGGTCATTCATGACAGAGAAGAGCTTTTTTACTATCCTCTTGTGCTTGGGTTGTTGTTTTTGTTGATGGGGTTTGGGTCTTTGCCGAGGAGACGAAAGTAATAGGTGATTAAGTCCATAAAAGATTGGATTTTAGAGTTAAAAAATAAAGATAAGACCAAAGAAATAAAAAAAAAGAGTTTGAAGAGAGGCTAAAATATAACAATTTGACATATTTCTAGGTTATTTTTAAAAACTGTTTTATACTGTTATTATGAAAACAATAAAAGAACTCCATAAAGATGACAAACCAAGAGAGAAGTTAGTAAAAAAAGGGGTGCAGTCCCTTAAAAATGATGAGCTTCTCTCTGTGCTTATTGGTTCGGGCATAAAAGGTAAAGATGTCCGTAAACTCTCACGTGAGATAGTTGCTCTGTTAGATGACTCTTTTGCCGATTTGTCTTTAGAGAAACTTTTAAATATTCATGGTTTAGGTGTAGCTAAAGCTTCACAGATTATCGCGTCGTTAGAACTTGCAAAACGCTACACTTCTCAGTCAAATCGTAAAATAACCTCTGCCCAAGATGTCTACGATGAGCTAAAAGCCTTTTCAACTAAACAGCAAGAGTATTTTTTAGTCATTACCCTTGATGGTGCATCACACATTATCAACACACGAACGGTTTTTATAGGTACGCTTAACCAAAGCTTGGTTCACCCAAGAGAGGTCTTTGCCGATGCCATTGCCGATAGGTCAGCAGGAATTATCATTGCCCATAACCACCCAAGTGGTACGCTAAGTGCGAGTAGGGCAGACATTGCTGTGACTCAAAGGCTTGAAGAGGTCTCTAAACTCGTAGGTATTGAACTGCTTGACCATGTTATCTTGGCGAAAGATGGGTTTTATAGTTTTGCTGATGAGGGGTTGTTGTAAAAAATTAATATTGGGAATTTGTAGGGTGCGATTGCTATCGCACCGTCAAAATAAAATTTCAAATGATAAAGCGTTTAAAATGTCATTAGATGGTGCGATAGCAATCGCACCCTACGAGTAAAATATTATACG
>JALUMR010000026.1 GCA_027055805.1 Campylobacteraceae bacterium | reverse complement strand
TGGCTAACCATGCTGTACCAAAAATACCTAAGACTTTTCCTCCAATAAGCCCTGCAATAATTCCTAAAGATACAGGTTCAAACACTACCTCTTCTAAAGAGGAGAAATCAATAGTTATCCCTGCATTGGCTAAAGCAAAAAGAGGAATGACAATCAACGCTACAGGTAGATGAAGTCCACGCTCTAACCTTGAAGCAGGAGTTCCTACAGCGTCTATTCGGTCTTGAATATTTCGTAAAATTGCTTTTTGATTTTCATTGAGTTCGTGAACATCTCCCGTTGAAACCTTATCATACTCATCAAGTAATGCTTTTGTATGAGAAGAGAACTCATCAGGTGTTCGTTTTGGCTTAGAGGGTATTGCTAATGCTGCAATCACCCCTGCAATAGTGGCATGAACCCCTGATTCTAACATAAAGAACCATAAAAATAGTCCAACAATAAAGTAAGGTAAAATAGCATGTATTCCAAAACGATTAAATGAAACCAAAACTAAAAATGAAATCCCTGCTAAAGCTAAAGGTAGAAGATGAATCTGCTCTGTATAGAAAAGTGCTATTACCAAAACAGCTCCAAGGTCATCGACAATTGCTAAAGCAACTAAAAAAGTTACTAACGCAGGAGGAACTCGTTTCCCCAAAAGTACCAAAGCAGAAATAGCAAAAGCAATATCCGTTGCCATAGGAATTCCCCAACCATTTACACCTTGCGTTCCTTGATTTATGGCTAAATAGATAAGTGCAGGAAAAAGCATTCCACCAATAGCAGATAAAATAGGTAAGATAGCCACTTTTAGATTAGACAACTCACCTACTAAAATCTCTCGTTTTATCTCTAAACCTATAATAAAAAAGAAGATTGCCATCAAGCCATCGTTTATCCAATGATGTATATTATGAGAGAGTTCCCATGAACCCACCTTTAAATTTACTTCCGTATGAAAAAAATGGGCATAATTTTCTGTTAATGGAGAGTTAGCAAGTATCAATGCTAAAATAGTCATAAACATCAAAATCATACCTGTTGTGGTCTGTGCATGTAAAAAGTGTTCAAAGGGAGTAGCTACTTTTTTAAAAGTTTTCTCCCATGGGGCATATAGTTTCATTAAATTTCCTTTTTTTCATGGTGTAATCCCACCAAATAGTAAGTAATGCCTAAAGCTAAAGTAACAGTAGCTGTTGCAAAAACATACATAGGTTCTATATTTTTAAAATCAAAAATAATAACTTTTCGAGCAATAGCCATTAGTGCTGTTGCTATAACTAATCTTATTGGTAATATATCTGTTCTTATGTAAATTACAATATTTTGATAAATCTCTATTGCAATTAAAACAGCTAAAAAAGTAGCAAAAGTTTTAAAAATATCTGTAATTTCTAGCAACATAAATGGAGGGGAAATTAATTTTTGATAAAGAACATAAATTACATCTCCTACACCCCAAAATATGACTAATACCATTAATATAGCTAATGCTCTAATAGCTAATTTTATTGCTTTATTCAAAAAAGCAAATAACCAATCATCATGTTCACTTGGTAACTCGTCGTGCATATGGAATGTTCCTTAATAAATAATTATTTCTTTCTTTGATTGAGAAGTATATATAAATAAAGTTAATCTATTCCCTTTAATTAAAGGAAAAGCATCCAAAATTATACTTTAGATTTAAATTCGAGGTATAATGTCAGCAAATTTATCTATATAAACAACGAAAGAAAAAAATGCAAAACCTTCTATACCCAGTAAAAGTAAAAAATGATTTTATATTTAACCCCTCTAGTCGTGACTTTATTGTCGATGAGATACCTCTTTATGAGTTTACAGGGGAGGGGGAACACCTTATTTTACATGTTCGTAAGAAAGATATGACCACGTGGGAGATGGTCTCGGCTATTGCTAAGTATTGTAAGATTAAACAACGTGACATTGGTTACGCAGGATTAAAAGATAAAAATGCCATGACCATGCAGTATATATCTTTATTGGCTAAAGACAATGAAGAGATAATGAAAACTTTTAACCATAACAAAATTAAAATACTTGGAACCTACAGACATAATAATAAAATACGTATAGGTCACCTAAAAGGAAACCACTTTAAAGTGCGTCTTAAAAAGGTATTAGGGGTACAAAAAGACAAACTAGACTCTGTAGTAAAATGGGTAAAGAAAAATGGTGTACCAAATTACTTTGGAAACCAACGTTTTGGAAATACAGGTGATAACTGGAAAGAGGGAAAAGCCATTATAGAGGGGACGCTTAAAATAAGAGACCGAAAGAAAAAAACATTTTTACTCAATGCCTATCAGTCATATTTGTTTAATGCGTGTCTATCAAAACGTATAGAACTCTCTATGCTACTAGAAGCATTTTCAGAAGCAGATGCTGAAAAGGTATTTAAACTTCCCGAGGGGTCGCTAAAAGGAACCAAAGAACAGCCTCATTTCTTTAAACTTTTAGAAGGTGATTTAATGATGCACTATCCTTATGGACGTGTGTTTGAGTTAGAATCTATGGAAGAAGAGGCTAAACGTTTTACAGAGTTTGACATTGCCCCATCGGGTCTTCTTCCTGGGAAACGTGTAAGTCGAGCTACAAAAGTGGCAGAACTTATAGAGAAAAACTATAATGAAGAGGTTGGAGAGAATGGAGCTAGACGATACGCTTGGATAAAAGTTACAGATATAAAGAAAAATTATGTAGAAGAGAAAGCTCACTATGAGTTGGAGTTTACTTTGCCTAAGGGGTCATATGCTACTAATGTTTTAGATGTTTTGAGGGGTGGACACTAGGTTTGAACTGTTTGGCTCTTTGTTATATTTATTGTAAGATAGGTTTGGTTTTGACGTTTGACATGGTCAAACCTACTACAATCCAAGCTCTTTGAGGGTATATTTCATAACAGCTCCATCATCATCAGCTAAGAATACATTACCTTGGTTATCAAAAGTGATGCCCTCTTGAGCAAATTTTGGCAGTTTAATTTTTTTGAGAATTTTTTTCTGTTTTAAATCGTAAATATAGAGTTTGTCCTTTTTATCGCTGACAATATAGAGCTTGTTGTTTCTCCACTCCATTCCTGATGAATCAATAATGCCATGTTCTATAACCTCTTTGACCTTAGCATAATTGGCTCCAAGTTTCACCACGATAAATATTGCTTTTTCTTTTTTCTTTTTACTTTGAATCGTCAAGTAGTAATCTGAACCAATTTTGGCAATCCCCTCTATGCCATGTTTTTTACCAATTTTAGGAGCATTGGCTCCTCTGATTTTTAGCTCTTTAATCTCAGAAGTAGCACGAGAAACTTTAAGTATTGAGCCACCTTCTACAGCAAAAATAAACGCTTTCTCTTTACACACAACTCCTTCTAAATCGTACTTACCCAGTTTATGTTGAGTAAGTATGGCTCCTTGAGGATTGATTTCATAGTAAATTCCTGCATCACCAGCTACTACTAATGTGTTGGAGTTTTGACAATATGAGATGCCTGATGCCTCAGGTATTGAGGCTATCTTGTTAGGGTTAGAATCAGAATCTTTAGCATTACAAGCTGTAATAACTAAAAGAAAAAAGCTATTAAGAAGAAGCTTTGGAACTGTTTGTTTCATTGTTTTCACTTTTTTTGAGTTCTCTTATGTCAACACCATAGGTAACTTTAAACTCATAAAGTGAGTCCGTTAAAAATTCCATAAGAGCCGTTTCATTTTTTTCACCTATGAGAGGTTCTACTAAAACCTCATCGTCAGAGCCTAAAAAATAGATAGTAGGTGTTCCATTTGGAGGGATGAGATTGTCAGGGATTTTTTCACCAAGATAGACTTTTTTGATTTCAAAGTAAGATTCTATGAGTTTTTTAGGAGCTTCTAAACGCATAACTTTTTCTAACTTTTCACAGGATGGACACTCTGGTTGTGTGACGAAAAGCATGGTAATTCTGTCTGGAATAACTTTTTCTTTTTTTGTATTATCATCAGGACTTGTACAATTACTTATAAACAAAACCATAAAGATACTGGTTATATACTTTACAAAAGACATATTTTTTCCTTAATTATTAACCTGAGTTTGATGGAATATCATCCAACTTTATTATAGCAGAAAGTAGGTTTATCCCATACAAAACTTAGGGATATCACTCTATTGTTTAGATTTAGATTTAGATTCGAAGGTTAAGTCACCTCTTCAACAATCCAGCCTCATACAAAAAAGGTGAGGGTTTAAAATCTAGTTTTTTAACCCTATCTGCTTTGGCAAAAGAGAGGTATAGTCTTTCTTTGGCACGTGTTACTGCTACATAAAAAAGCCGTCTCTCTTCGTCTAGGCTTCCACCTTTTCCCATGAGTTTAGTATTGGGGAATCTTCCATCCATAAGGTCTACGACATAAACCTCTAAAAACTCTAAACCTTTACTGGCATGAATACTTAGAAGGTTAACTCCATCTCCTTCGCTGAGTTCATTTCCACCTAAAACCATGGCATTTACAAAACGTTCTGTCTCATTATAGTGTGAAGCTAAGTCGCTTAAGAGCCGTGCTTTTCTAGCTATACGCTCTTTGGCTAAGTTCTTTTTGTCATTGTCTATCTCACCTGATTTTAGTTTTCCTCTTTGGTTTGAGAGTTGCTCTACTAAAAACTGATAAAGAGGGGAATTAATAAGCTTTATTAGTAATGATTGAGGTTGTTTTATCGTATTTACCGAACGAGCAAATTCATGATACATTTTAAAAAACTCTACACCATCAGCTGTAAGTTTAGGGTGTTTTAAAATAGGATGAGAGCGTATTTTTTCATCTAAATTCATATGAGAAAAACGGGTTATTGAACCTATTTCACTGTCATCGTCAAAGAGTCCAAGCTGTAGGTTCTTGTTTGGGTTTAGTTTGGGTAAGTTAAAAACTCTAGGGTTCATCATACCTACAAAAAGGTGACCCTCTCCAAAATGTATAAAACACTCAAACATCTCTTTGGCTAAAGCTGTACCAATTCCTTTACCATATTCAAAAATATGAATAAATGCCATCATATCTTTTGGATTTACCATTAAAGAACAGACATCAAGTAAAAACTTCACCTCTTTGGCTTCAAAAAAACTGTTTCCACCTTTTCTTTTGGAGGGAATACCCAGTTCTCGTAAACTGGCCTCTATACCATCAGCAGAAGCGTTATTTCTAAATATAACAGCTATCTCTTTTGTGGGAGTATAGGTCTTTTTTATGGTCTTTGCTATAGATTGATATTGGTCAAAAAGTTCATTATACATCAGTAGTTTGGGAGGTTGGTTTTTCCCTGTTTTGGTTACTACCAATTTTTTAGGATAAATTCTCTCATTTATCTCTATAACCTTATTGGCAAGTGATAATATACTTGCTGATGAGCGATAGTTTTTGTCTAAAGTAAAAACGGTTGCAGCTGAGTATCTTGAGCCAAAAGTGGCAATATTTTGTATGTTCGCACCATTAAAAGCATAGATACTCTGGTCATAATCACCTACACAAAAGAGTGAGTTTGGCTTCATTGAATCTATTAACGCACTCTGTAAAGTGTTGGTGTCTTGATACTCATCTACTAGAACCTCAATAAGGTCTCGATCATTTTCTTCAAGATATTGTTTCATTTTTAAAAGTAGGTCATTAAAAGAGACAAATCCATATTTATCTTTGGTCTCTTCAAACTCATCTATAATATTCATATAAATGTCGATAAGTGGCTTATGGTCAGGATATCGCTCTAAAAACCAAACATCAAAACCATCTAAAGAGGCATTTTGATAAAGGCTATATTGCTCATATAGATAAGTTGCAGAGAAAGCTTCTGTATCTAAGTTTAAACGTTTTATATGACGCTTTTCATAGACAGAACGAAAGAGTGTTTTTAGCTCACCTGGTTGTTTTAGTGTAACCTTTGCATCCATCTCTTTTAACCATCGGTAACTAACAGCATGAAAGGTTCCTGATTCAATCTTTTTTACAACATTCGAGGGAAAGTATCGTCCGACACGAGCCAACATTTCCCCAGCTGCTTTATTGGTAAAAGTTAAAAGAAGTATTTTTGAAGGGTCATATCCATTATGCAGTAGATGACCGATTCTTCCGACAATAGTAGAGGTTTTTCCAGTACCTGCAGAAGCAATAATCAGGTTGTTACCCATGGGTGCAGTCGCAGCACTTAGCTGCTCTTCATTAAGCGTGCTAAGTGGCATTAATTATTTACCAAGAATGTAGTAAGTAGGTTTTTTGATTACTTTTTCTATGTTTATTTTATATTTTTTTGCCCAGTTTTCAACAAGTGTTGTAAATTCATCTTGTATCTCTTTAGATACATCTTCTGAACATTTAATTTTAAATACATTTTTAGAGTTAGAGAGTGCGACAAAGCCTTTTAAATGTGCCAGTCCGTCATGTAGTGCTAAAAGATGTTTTGAAAATTCTTCAAAACCATTTGTATTATTAATTGTTTTTTCTATTTGGTTCATAGAACTTTCCGTGTTGCTATAACCAAGTTGAGATAAAAGTGCTTTAGGTGTTAAATCAATCTGCATCTATTTCCTTTGAATTTAATATCAAACTTTATCCAAAATTATGTTTAGAGTTGTTTAGATATTAAATACCAAATAGAATTTAAAGAGTTTTTTAATCTAATTTTTTGAGCAGTAGTTCATAATGCTCTGTATGTTGAAACGCCTTCTCATAACGCCATCTAAGTACGAACTCTATAATGTCTCTTTTAAGCTCTGGTTCTAGGTTGTCAGCTTTCCCAAAATATCCAAGTGAAGAGTTTTTGGCAATACGCTTACCTTCCTCATTAAACTGGTAGGAAATAGAGATAATTTGAATATATTTACCTTTACGAATTTCTGCAAAATCTTCTTTTTTAAGACCTATACCAGATAAGTTCATGGCTTTATATTCAAAAACAGTTTTAAAATTATCATGTTTTTTAGATATTTCCAATTTATTATAAAGAAACTCTAATGATTTTAAGTTTTCTTTACGTAAATCTAGTCCTGCTAAATTATGATAAGAGTGACTGTCCAACTTCTGTTCAACTTGATCTATTAGGCTACTTAATTTATCTGGAGTGCTCAATAACTTATCCTTTCTTTATTCATTTGAATTAATATAAATATATTATATACTATAATTAACATATTTTAGATAAAATTAGGTGAAAATAAAAAAAATAATATTAAATGGATATAATTAAATATGGATTACTTAAAAATTAAAGGTGGAACTAAGCTTTCTGGTTCCATTCAAATCTCTGGTGCAAAAAATTCAGCACTTCCTGTTATAGCAGCAACCATTCTTTCAGACAAACCTGTAAAATTAATAAATCTTCCCAATGTAGTTGATATTAGAACACTTCTTAAACTTTTAGATATTTTGGGTGGAACCGTTGAGCATAACGATACTGTAGCCAATATTGACAATGGAACCATGAACTCTACCAAAGCAGTTTATGAGATAGTATCTCAAATGAGAGCATCTATTTTGGTTTTAGGACCACTTTTAGCACGGTTTGGTGAATGTGAAGTGAGTCTGCCTGGTGGTTGTGCCATTGGTCAGCGTCCTATTGACTTACACTTAACGGCTTTAGAAGCTATGGGTGCGAAAATAGAGATAAAAGGTGGATACGTAAGAGCAGAAGCACCAAATGGTCTACAAGGTGCTAAAATTGTTTTTGATAAAATTACCGTAGGTGGAACAGAAAACATTGTTATGGCAGCAGCTTTGGCACATGGTACAACTACCATAATAAATGCAGCAAAAGAGCCAGAGATAGTACAGCTTTGTGAAATGATAGTTGATGCAGGTGTTAATATAAAGGGTATTGGAACTTCTGAAATTATTATAGAAGGAACAAGAGGGAAACCTTTAACTTTTAAAGATGTAGAGATTATCCCTGACAGAATAGAGGCTGGAACTTACCTTTGTGCAGCAGCCATTACAGCTTCGACCATTACACTTGAAAAGGTCAATGCAACACACATAGATGCCTCTATAGATAAACTTGAAGCGATGGGTTGTACTTTTGATATAGAAGATGAAAAGATAACCATACATGGGAACAGTCGTCTAAAACCAGTAAGCCTGATTACTACCGAGTACCCAGGGTTTCCAACTGATATGCAAGCACAGTTTATGGCAGTAGCAACGATGGCAATAGGCGAGAGTGTTATAGAAGAGCGACTTTTTGAAAACCGTTTCATGCATGTGAGTGAGCTTAACCGTTTGGGTGCAGATATTTGGCTAAAAGGTTCAATTGCAGCTGTTAATCCTGTAGTAGAATTAAACGGTGCTGATGTTATGGCAACCGATTTACGTGCAAGTTCAGCTTTGGTTTTAGCAGGTTTAGTTGCTAATGGAACAACCAATGTTCATCGAATTTACCATTTGGATAGAGGGTATGATAATTTAGAAGGAAAACTGGCTTCACTTGGAGCAGATATTTCACGTTTGAGTGAGTAGTAATAGGTTATTAATAAATCATACACGGCTTGGCACTGTATGATTTAAATGTTTTACTTAATTATCTTCGATTATCAAGCTCATTTCTACAAGAGACACAATACTCAGAAAACATTTGAATTTTAAGTCTCTCTATATTTATTTTTTCCTCACACAAGGTACAGATACCATAGGTTCCTAAGGCTATTTTATTGAGACTTCTTTGTATTTTAATTAATGTTTTTTGTTGCTCTTTTAAAATAGTATTGCTTGTTAGATTATCTATAGCTATAGTGGCATGGTCAGCTTCATCTTTTGCTTCATCATAGTTATTTAACTCATTTATCTTTTTGTCTAAATTCTTTTGAATCTTTTCTTTTTGTTTCTCTAGCTCTTGTTTAAAAAACAGTAGTTCTTCTTGGCTTAGTTGTTCATCGAAATTTTGATTGTAGTAGTTTGTGTCTAGTGCTATTGTCATAATTTACTCTCTTATAGTTATTAATTTTTTATATTTATATATTATTAAGTAAATGGGATGAAAATGTGATAAATTTGAGCTAAATTAAAGAAAAATGAAATTTTTTTGAAAAAGCTGTTTAATTTTATTAAACCTCATAATTTTTATATTTTATGAGGTATTAAATATATTGTTTGTGTTTATTTTTGTGAATTAGATTTCTCTTCTATTTTCCATGGTAATCCTTGCACCATTAACTCCTCCATAAATGGGTCAGGGTCAAACTCTTCCATATTAAAGACACCTGTTCCTTGCCATTTTCCTTCTAATATAAGTTTGGCTCCTATCATGGCAGGTACACCTGTGGTGTAGCTTACCCCTTGGCTTAAGACCTCCTCATAACACTTTTCATGGTCGCTTACTTGGTAGATGTAAATGGTTCTCTCCTTACCATCTTTTATACCTTTTGCATAGATACCAATATTTGTTTTACCTTTTGTTCTTGCACCCAAAGAGGCAGGGTCAGGGAGTAGGGTGGATAGAAACTCCATAGGGACTATTTTTTGACCTTTATGTTCTACCTCTTTAATACCTAACATTCCAACGTTTTCTAAACATTTCATGTGGGTTAGGTAGCTTTGTCCAAAGGTCATAAAGAAACGAATACGTTTTAGACCTTTAATGTGTTTAACCAACGACTCCATCTCTTCGTGGTAGAGTAGGTAGCTCTCTTTTTCTCCAACTTCTGGATAGTCCCAAATTTGCATAATTTCCATGGGTTTGGTCTCTATCCACTCTCCTTGTCTATCATCGTTTTTTTGCCAGTAACGACCATTGGCACTTACCTCACGCAGATTAATTTCAGGGTTAAAGTTGGTAGCAAATGGGTAGCCGTGGTCACCTGCGTTACAGTCGAGTATGTCTATGGTGTGAATTTCGTCAAAGTAGTGTTTTTGGGCATAAGCACAAAATACATTGGTCACCCCTGGGTCGAAACCACTTCCTAAAAGAGCCATGATGTTAGCTTCTTTAAATTGCTCATCTCTCTCCCACTGCTCTTTGTACTCAAACTTAGCCGTATCGGGGTGTTCGTAGTTGGCTGTGTCTAGGTAATCAATACCACACTCTGTACAGGCATCCATAATGGTTAAGTCTTGGTATGGAAGGGCAACATTAATAACAATGTCAGGAGTTAACTCTTTAAATAGTTCTATAAGTTGAGGTATAGAGTCTGCGTCTACGGTGGCAGTCTTTAGCTCAACACCTACTTTCTTTTTTACATTTTTAGCAATGGCATCACATTTGCTTAATGTACGACTCGCTAGGGTAATCTCTCCAAAAATTTGGGCATTCATAGCACATTTAAAAGCAACAACATTTCCAACACCACCAGCACCGATTATTAGAGTTTTTTTTGACATTTATTATCCTTAATTTAGCTCGTTCCCATGCTATGAGACTGCGAAAGAACTTCCTTAGGGGCGTGGACTTCAGTCCATGAATCCCATGAAATAAGGATTTTTTACGGGACTAAAGTCCCTTCTCCTAGTTCTTTCGCAATCTCTATGCGTGGGAATGCATATGGGATTTTTTCAAAATTATACATCGATTATTCAAAAATATGGTTATTTATCTAATTCAACCCATATTTAGCACTTTTTCACTAAAATAACGCAGAAAAAAATCCCCCCTATATAGGAATAGTAAATAATGTCAAAACCATTAGAAAATTTAGATGATGTATTAAGCAAACATAAACTTAGCCAAGAGGAGTATACTCATATATTAGAGATACTAGATGGACGACATCCTAATATTGTAGAACTTGGTATATTTTCGGCTATGTGGTCTGAACACTGTTCTTATAAATCAAGTAAAAAATACCTTAATGGTTTTCCTACTAAAGCTCCATGGGTTATTCAAGGACCTGGTGAAAATGCAGGGGTTATTGATGTTGGTGATGGAATGGCTGCTGTATTTAAAATGGAATCACATAACCACCCGAGTTTTATTGAACCTTTTCAAGGTGCAGCTACTGGAGTAGGTGGAATTTTAAGAGATGTATTTACCATGGGAGCAAGACCTGTGGCAAACATGAATGCTTTACGCTTTGGAAACATAACAAACTCTGATAATACATCAAAATACCAAAGACACCTAGTAAAAGGGGTGACAGAGGGAATTGGTGGATATGGAAACTGTATGGGTGTACCAACCATTGGTGGTGAGTGTTCATTTGACGACTCTTATAATGGAAACATTTTAGTCAATGCGTTTGCTTTGGGTCTTTGTAAATCAGATGAAATCTTTTTAGGTATTGCAGAAGGTCTTGGAAACACTGTAATGTATGTAGGTTCAAAAACAGGACGTGATGGATTGGGTGGTGCTGTTATGAGTTCAGACTCATTTACAGAAGAGTCAAAATCGTTACGTCCAACGGTTCAAGTGGGTGACCCGTTCATAGAAAAACTTCTACTTGAAGCATGTTTAGAACTTTTCAAAACCAAAGATGTAGTTGTAGGTATCCAAGATATGGGTGCAGCAGGGTTGACCTCTTCAGCATTTGAGATGGCAGGAAAATCTAATTCAGGTATGATTATGAACCTAGACCAAGTTCCTGCTCGTGAAGAGGGAATGACCCCTTATGACTTTATGCTTTCAGAATCACAAGAGCGTATGCTGGTATGTGTTAAAAAAGGTAAAGAGCAAGAGGTTATTGATATTTTTGAAAAATGGGACTTGGATGTTGCTGTTATTGGTGAAGTGACCGACACAGGAAATATGGAGTTGTTTTGGCATGGAGAGAAAGTGTGTGATATGCCAATTGCCCCTGTGAGCGAAGAGGCTCCTATTTTAGACAGACCTATAAGTAGACCAAAATATTTAGATGAGATTTCAGATAAAGATATTAATTCTTATGATGAGGTAGAGAATCAAGTTGCCTTTGAGAAGCTTTTAGGTTCTATGGAAGTGGTTGACAAAGCGTGGATATATGACCAGTATGACTCAATGGTACAGACGAACACAACTAAAGCCCCAGGAAGCTTAGATGCCTCATGTATCCGTATTAAAGAGAATGGTAAAGCTCTTTCCATGTCTGCTGATTGTAACCCTCGTTACTGTTATGTTGACCCACATAAAGGTGGAGCTTTAGCTGTGGTTGAGTCAGGACGTAATGTTGCAATGTCGGGTGCTAGACCTCTTTCTATTACCGATTGTCTGAACTTTGGTAACCCAGAAAATCCAGAAGTGATGTGGCAGTTTGCAGAGGCTTGTGAGGGTATTAAAGAGGCTTGTTTGGCACTTAATACCCCTGTTGTTTCTGGAAATGTATCATTATATAACGAAACCAATGGTGTTTCTGTCTTTCCAACACCTGCTATTGCAATGGTTGGACTTAATGAAGATGAGAACAGAGTATTATCCTCTTCCTTCCAAGAAGATGAGAATCATTTGATTCTTATAGGTGATACAAAAAGAGAGTTTGCTGGTTCACTTTACATTAAAGAGTTGTTTGGTGAAACCACAGGTTCACTTTCCGATATTGACTATAAAAAAGAGTTGGCTCTTTGGAAACTTGTTATCGATGCTAATGCAAAAGGTCTTTTAGAGTCAGCTAAAGATTTAAGTTCTGGAGGAATTGCCATTGCATTAGCAAAAATGGCAGCTGTATCTGGCCGTGGTGTGGTTGCAGGAATACGACTTGACGATAAAAGAGCTATTTTTGATGAGTCTCAATCTAGGGCTATACTGGAAGTGAGTTCTAAGGAAAATATGGAAACTGTCATATCCATGGCAAAAGAGCTTGGTCTCTCTACAGATATCATTGGTAAAGTCGGTGGCGATACTGTTAAAATTAACGATGTCGAGATGAAACTAGAAACGCTTAAGGCTACTTATTTTAAGAGTTTTAAAGAGGTTGTGGAGCAAGATATATAAAACCCATAGTAGGGTTTTATAGTTTATACACACTCATACTCATTTGATTCTGGATAAAATGTTGCTTGTTTAGAATTATCACAATAAAGTTCTGAATGAGGAAGTATAATTTCTTCAATATTTTCGTCTTCCAATGTAATCATTGGTACCATAAGATTTTGTTCTAATTCAGCTTGTTTAAGACGTTGATTCATATTGTAGGTCTCTTTTTCAGCTTCAGTCATTACATATTTTTCATGTTCCAATATAATGGTGTCTTCATCATTGTAAAGAGCCTCATTGTTTACTAGATAGTTGCTTTTTTCGTTTTCACTCATAATATATTTTTCATGTTCTAATACTATGGTAGATGAAGGGTCATCTGAAATATTAGTAGTAGTAAAGTTAATACTTTTTAAATTTTTAAAAGTATCTATTTTAGATTTGGTACTTTTTGCTGGTGAGAGTTTAGAAATATCAATAAAACATTTTCCACCTTTGCAAGTCATGCCTTGTGCAGATAAAGTGCTGGTTAATAGTAGGGTAGATAGAATAGTTGTCTTTAAAAAAAATCTTGTATTCATTAAGGCATCTCCGTAAATGTGTTTTTATTTATAACTATTATGACTAAAAAATAGAGAAATAACAATGGTTTTTTAAGATTTTTTTTATAAAAAGCATAGAATAATCACTTTTAGTAGGATAAATAGTAAACTTAAAACATTAATTAACAATAAACAACGTATTCTGTTTTTTTGGTTTAAGATTGAGTTGGAAAAATGTTCCATTTTGCAACTTTTTCAATAGTTGGGAAGCTATCTAGGACTTCTAACGGCTGGAATTTTTGTTTGTATGCAAATGCTTTACAACCATCAACCCAATAGCCTAAGTATATCCATGGAAGTTCTAAAACTTTTGCAAGTTCAACTTGGTAGAGTAGTGAGTAGGTTCCTAATGAAAGTGAAGGATAATCTGGGTCATAATAGAAGTATATGGAAGATATTCCATCATCAAGTACATCAATTAAATCAACACCGATTAATTCATCATCTTTTATGTAAAGTACTTCTTTCCCAAAATCATGTGCACCTTCTACAAAGTTTTCTCTATATTCACGTGGTGAGATATTTCTATGAGACCAGTCATCTTTTTTATGTTTAAAGGCATGGTATTTATTGTATAGGTCAATATGTGCTTGTGAAAGTGTAGGTTTTTGAATAATAATTTTTGTCTCTTTATTTCGTTTTATGGCTTTTTTTTGAGATTTACGAAGTTGAAAGTTATTAACATCGATTCTCAAAGATTTACATTCGTTACATCCCTCACAAATAGGATGAAAATAGTAACAACCAAAACGACGCCATCCACGATGAATAAGAGCTGTATTGTATTCTTGTGTTGCTTCTTCTATATGTTTATAACTCATTCGTACACTTTTATTGGGTAAATAGGCACAGTCGTAGTCCAACATACAAAAATCTGTTGATTGTGGTGGGGTTTCTGTAAAATTCTTATCTTTCATGATAAGAATTTTATCTAAAAATTGTCAATTTATAGTAAAATTTGATTTATTTTTAACTAAAGGTAATTTTTTGTATCTATATCAACCAACCAAGGGTTATGCTTATAACAGTGACTCAATATTTTTGTATGATTTTATTTCTTTTTTCCAACCTAAAGGTAGCTTACTTGATGTTGGTTGTGGAGTTGGTATTATCTCTTTGTTACTTACACGTGATTTTAACCTTGAAACAACTATTATAGATAAACAAAAGCTGATGTTGAAGTATGCAGAACATAATTATGAACTTAATCAACTAAAAGTTGAGAGTTATTTGGGTGATTTTATAGAGTTGTTAGATAATAAGAAGTATGATTTTGTCGTTTCAAATCCACCTTTTTATGATTCAAATGTAAAGCAGAGTGAAAATGAGCATCTGAATATTGCTCGTTATTCACATCATTTACCTATAGAATTATTTATAGCTAAGGTTAAAAAAGTATTAAATCCAAGAGGGCGTTTTATCTTTTGTTATGATGCAAAACAAGTAGATAGACTTTTACATACATTGATAGAGAACAATATAAACCCTGAAGTGATACGTTTTGTGCATTCTAAAATAGATAGAGACTCAAAATTGGTTATGATAGCAGCACGTATGAATTCAAAATCTATGATGAGGGTAATGCCACCACTTATTGTTTTTGATGAAAATAGTAAGTATAATGAAGAAGCAAAAAATGTTTTTAAAAAAGCAGGAACAAATAGTATAAAAGGAGATTATGATATTGGAAAATAGTAGTATATTGAGTGAAGAGGGATATGATTATAAATTTACTCCTTCTGCATGTGAAGCATGTGGAGGTGCTTGTTGTACGGGTGCGAGTGGTTATATATGGGCAAAATATCATGAGATAGAAAAAATGGCTGATTTTTTAAAGTTATCAGTAGAAGAATTTGCTACAATGTATGTTAAAAAGGTTAAACATCGTTATTCTTTGGTTGAAAAAAAACTAGAAGAAGATAATTATGCCTGTATTTTTTTTGATAATAATCTAAAACAGTGTACAATATACCCTGTAAGACCATTACAATGTCGAACCTTTCCATTTTGGCAGACATTTAAAAACGATAAAGAAGAGGTAAAAAAAGAGTGCCCAGGAATCATAGACTAAGTAATAGAATAACTATTACCATATCTCTGTTCGCAGCTTTATCTATAATAGGCTGTAGTAATTATGTGCCAAACAGCACTGTAGTAGCTAAAGATAAACTAGCAGAGTATAATCCAAAACATTTTTCTAAAAAAGAGGTTTCTTCATCGTCAAAAAAACATTTGAAAAATGAAGATGAATTAATAATGCGAGCCATTTGGTATGAGCAGCAAGGTGACTTTAAACGTAGTAATGCACTCTATAATAAGCTTTACACTGAGACCAACAATGAAGAGTACTTACTTAAAGAATCAATGACAGCTCTTTATACAGGAAAAAAATTAAAAAATATTACTAAGTTATACAAGTATGCAAAAGAGAGACCAAATAATATTAAGCTTCAAAGAGTTCTTCTCTCTTCTCTTCTATCTGAAAAGAGGTATAAAGAGGCTAAGGTTGTAGCAAAAGAGTTGGTTTCCAAATCAAAACAGGCTATAGATTATGAATTAGCAGCTAATCCTTATATATATACAGCAGATTATAAAGAGGCTATAAAGCTTTTATCTAAAGCTTATAGCAAAACGTATAATGAAGATATATTAATTAAAATATCAACACTATTAGCAAATTATATGAAAGATGTTCCAGATGCAATCATACGATTAGAGACGCATAGAGCCAATAGAGGATGTGGTGAAAAAGTCTGCTTACAGCTTTTAGATATTTATGCACAGCAGAATAAGTTAGATAAAATAATATCTATCTATGAGTCATTATATAATGAAACAAAAGAAGATATTTATGCTGAAAAGTTAATTGATGCATATATGTATAAAAAAGAGTATACTAAAGCTATTGATTTTTTAAAAAACAAGTATGATAATAAAGAGTTACTCTATGCACTTTATATTGAGAAAAAAGATTATAAAAAGGCACTAAAACTCTCAAAAGTATTATTAAAAGAGACGCATAACCCAAAATGGTATGCTGAGTCAGCAATGGCACTTTTTGAAAGTTCAAAGAATAAAAATGATAAAGCTATGTTAAAAGAACTTGTTAGCTCTTTTGATAAAGCAATAGCAAATGGTATTAAAAATAGTGTCTATTTAAACTATTATGGGTATACACTTATAGATAAAAAGATAGATGTTCCTAAAGGAATTAAAATTATAAAAAAAGCATTAAAGATGGAACCTGAAAATACTTATTATTTAGATTCATTAGCATGGGGTTATTATAGATTAAATGAATGTGATGAAGCTTATAGTATAATGAAAAAAGTAATAGATGTAGAAGGTTTAAAAGAGAAAGAGCTTATAGAGCATTGGAATGCCATAAGTACGAAGTGTAAAAGATAATAAGAGGGTAACGACGTGGCACAAATATTAGACGAAATTATAAAAAAAACAAAAGAGGACTTAGAGAAGAGAAAAGTAGACTATCCTCCTGAATGGTTAGGACGCTCTCTCGCATACAATCCTTTTGCACCTAAAGATGTATTTTCTGCTCTAAAATCAACCCAAGAGAATCCTTATAGAATTATTGCAGAAGTAAAGAAAGCCAGTCCAAGTAAAGGGATTATACGAGAAGATTTTGACCCTATGGTCATAGGTCAAGCCTATGAAAAAGGTGGGGCTGATTCACTCTCTATTTTAACCGAGCCTCATTTTTTTCAGGGCAATAAAGAGTACTTAGGAATGGTTCGTCGTTATACGAGTATACCTCTTTTACGTAAAGACTTTATAATAGATAAGTATCAAGTACTCGAAGCATTGGCTTTTGGAGCCGACTATTTGCTACTTATAGCTACAGCGTTAAGCACCAAAGATTTAAAAGAGCTTTTAAACTATACACGACACTTAGGTATGGAAGCCTTAGTAGAGATTCATGATAAAACTGATTTGACCAAAGCAATTTTTGCTGGTGCAGATATTATTGGTATTAACCATAGAAATTTAGAGACTTTTGAGATGGATATGTCTTTAAGTTCTAAACTTATTCCTCTTATTCCAAACTCTAAAATAATTGTAGCAGAGAGTGGTATTACAGACCATGAAATGGTTAAAGAGCTGAGTTCAGTTGGGGCTGATGCCTTCTTAGTCGGTGAACATTTTATGCGTCAAGATGACATTACTCAAGCAGTTAAAGATTTAAAGTACGGTAAATAATAGTTTGACCAATATAGTTATAACAGGTTGCTCTACAGGTATAGGTTTTGCAACAGCAGAGTATTTGGAGAAGCAAGGCATAAAGGTTTATGCTACCGTTAGGGATTCTAAAGATATAGAAAAATTAAAAGCTTTAGGTTTTCAAAATGTTTTAAAACTTGATGTTACTAAGCCTGATGAGGTTAAAGCTGTTATAGAATATGTTTTACAGGAAGATAGAAAAATAGACACTTGGTTTAACAATGCAGGTTATGGACAAGCTGGTGCATTAGAAGATATAGAAACAGATATTTTAAGAGAGCAGTTTGAAACCAATGTTTTTGGTCTGCATGAATGCACACGACAAATCATCCCCATTATGCGAAAGCAAGGTTATGGAAAAATCATTCAACACTCTTCTGTTTTAGGTTTGGTATCACTCTTTGGTCGTGGAGCCTATAATGCTAGTAAATATGCTATAGAAGGTTTAACCGATACGCTACGTTTAGAACTAACGGGAAGCAATATCCATGTAAGCTTACTCAATACAGGACCAGTGACCAGTGACTTTCGTAAAAATGCCATGAAAACACTTAGAGAGAATGTAGATATAGAGCATTCAGTTTTTAAAGAGGCATATCAAAAAAACTTATCTGCAGATAAAAGTACAGTACCCTTTAATGAAGAGGCTATCTCTGTAGCCAAAGTGATTCACAAAATTATTCTTGCTAAAAAAATAAAACCTAGATACTACATTACAAAAGCAACTTATATATTAGGTTATTTAAAAAGGCTACTTTCTACAACATCTCTTGATAAGATTTTAAAAAAAATAGGTTAAATACTTCATCTTATAATTTTATTTCCTTATAATAAATATAACTTAGTATAAAAAGGAAATAGTCATGAGCAAAATAGGATTATCGTTAGTTGTACTTTCAGCACTTTTAACAGCAGCAGAATTTCAGTATGGTTCTGGAACTTTTAACCTCAATGGTGGCTTTATGAAACAAGGTTTATCTGGTACGATGAGTACTGATATAGATACCTTTTCTTTGGTTGAACGTCATAGTAACATCGTTGGTACAGATGGTTTTTATAGTTATGATGTTATGTGGATGGACTCAAAAACTTTAAAACAAGCTCAACAAGATTACAATAACCTAGCAGGTCAAGCAAATAGCTTTATACCTTCATCATCACCTTGGAAGATTCCTACTATGGACTATCGAGTTAAAGGCTTAGATGTAAACTTTAGAGCTGGTTATGATGTAATACATAAAAATGAGGACAACTTTTTAGGTTTAGGGGTATTGGTAGGTCTGTCAATACCTTGGATAGACAGCTCAAGTTCTGCAACACCTTCAGGTGACATGATAAATATGGTATTAGAAAATCAAGATTCAGCTTTAAGTCTAGTTGACCTTTTTAAAAAAACAAAAACATCTATGATGACCTATAAAATTGGACCTTCTGTTAATTTTCAAAAAACATTAAATAAAAATCTCTCTATCTATGGTATAGGAAGCATTGCCTATCAAACAGGATATATAAAAAATGATTATATTGACTCTGAATTTTCCGTAAATGGTACGTTTCAAGAGTTAAATGCAGGTTTATACTTTACTCCATTTACCGACACCTATAAGTGGGGTTGGTTAACATTAAGCCCAAGATTATATGCTACTTTAGGGTATAAGTATTCAAAATGGGATGTAGATGATATTACTATAGATATTTATAAAAACTCGATTAAACTAGATCCAATGATTATGAAGTTTGGAATGGATAGTTCAGTTGGTTATGTAGGAGTTGGCTACTCTTTTTAATATTTTTGCTATAATCCGTTCAATAAAAAATAGGAAAAAAAATGGATAAAATAAAAATAGGTGTAGTAACAGCCAGTGACCGTGCTAGTCAAGGAATATATGAGGACATTTCAGGGGTAGCCATAATGGATACCATGAAAGAGTATTTGTTAAATGAGTGCGAGTATGAGTACCGATGTGTTCCTGATGATCAGACCATTATAGAGACTACACTTATAGAGCTTTCTCGTGACCATAACTGTGACCTTATTGTAACCACAGGTGGCACAGGTCCTGCACCTCGTGATGTGACGACAGAGGCAACTGAAAATGTTTGTCAAAAGCTTCTTCCTGGTTTTGGTGAGCAGATGAGAGCTGTTAGTTTACAGTATGTACCCACAGCCATTCTTTCTCGTCAAACTGCTGGAATTTGTAATGGTTCTCTTATTATTAATCTTCCTGGTAAACCTAAATCTATTCGTGAGTGTCTCGATGCCGTTTTCCCTGCTGTTCCTTACTGTATAGACCTTATTGGTGGTTCATTTATGGAAGAAAATGTTGATGTAATTAAAATTTTTAGACCAAAGAATAAGTAATGAATGTAGAGTTTATTGAGCAGAAGCTTCAAGAGATTTATTCTGAATTAGAAAAAGAGGTGATGAAAGTTTTAATGGATGAAAGTTTGGATAAAAAATATACCAATCTTCATATGAAACCTTTAAAATCTACAAAGCAAATTTTAGAAAATGCACTAGAGAGTATTAAAATGGTCGATAAATTGGCAAAAGAGGACTTGGAAAAATGAGAAAAATAGCATTAATTTCACTTTTAAGTAATCTATCACTTTTTGCAACTGAAAAGTTGAATGCTGATGATTCTATGCCTTGGCTGTTACCATGGTTATTAAGCTCTTTGCTTTTAATCGGCGTTCTCTTTTGGAGTATGTATAAGGCAATGAAGACAAAAAATCCAAAATATGGCTATGTAATTTTTCTCTCTATTATTTTAATGGCTGGGTTATCTTTTATTTAATCCACGATTTTGTGGCAAAATTTTAAATATATTTAATAGTAAAAAGGACAAAAAATGAAATTAATATTAACACTTATACTACTGGCTATGACACTTCATGCCGAGATTACCCTTCCGAATAACTTTGAAACAGATTTTCAACAGAGTATTACCAATGATAAGGGAAAAGTTATTAAGTATAATGGAAATGTTTTATTTCAGAATACAAAAGAGACTTTCCTTAACAGTTCTGGAGCAGAGCAAAACTATAGTAACAGTCTGTTTAAGTGGAATTACAATTCTCCTACAAAAAAAGAAGTTTGTACTGATGGTGTACAACTTGTGGTGGTAGACCATGACTTAGAACAAGTTTCTAATTATGTAGTTGATGAGGGTATTAACTTAGAAGCCATCTTAAAAGTTGCACAAAAGATAACAAATGTTGATTATAAAGCAACATATAAAGAGACAGAGTATATTATTACATTAGATAAGAACGAACAGCTGAGTAAAATTGTTTATGTTGATAATTTAGACAATGGTGTCAAAATTATATTTAATAACATGACTTACAATAGTAGGTCGTTTGATGTAACAAAACTAGAGTGTCAAGCACCCAAAGGGTACGATATCATAGAGGGATAAATATTGGATAAACTATTAACTAATTTTGAAATGAATAATGAATTTTTTATAATTTTGGGGCTTTTCCTCCTTATTACATTTTTAATTTCGACAATAATAGTTATATTTTTAAGTAAAATAAAAACTTTAACAAGCATTCTCGAACGGGCAAAAGAGATAGACGATGCAAAAGATGCAAAAATTGCTTTAATAGATAAAGCTTGGACTGAAGAGAAAATTTTAAATATAGATTTAAAACGAGAACTTGAGTTTTTTGCTGAAAGTAAAGAATCACTTCGACTTTCTGAAGAGACCATTAGTAGGTTAAAAGAACAAATAGTAAATGAAGAAAAAGAGCATATTGAAATTACTCTTGCACAAAAAAACAGTATAGACCAAGCAGCTATTCATTTTGATTTACTTGAAAAAGATTATCATAAACTATTAGAGAAGCATGAACTTTCTAAGAAACGTAATGAGAACTTAGTTAATGACAACAATCGTCTTAATATGCAACTAAGAGAGTCTGCTGTAGAAGTTCGTGAACAAAAAAAGCAAAATCTCGAAAAAATTCAGATGATGAAAGAGCATAAGGGTGAGTTAAAAGAAGAATTTACGCTTCTAGCATCTAAAATATTTGAAGGAAATTCAAAAGATTTTTCAAAGTTGAGTCAAGAGAACTTGAGTGCCATTATAAAACCGATGGAGAGTCAAATAAATGAGTTTAAAAAAGAGATAAATATACTTTATAATACAGAATCTAAAGATAGAGCAATGCTTAAGCAGGAGATAATCTCTTTAAAAGAGCTCAATCAGCAAATTAGCCAAGATGCTATCAACTTAACCAATGCTTTAAAAGGTGGTAATAAGCAACAAGGCGTTTGGGGAGAGATGATTCTTGAAAAAGTTTTAGAGTCTTCGGGGTTACGAAAAGGAATAGAGTATACAAGAGAAGTTGCTTTACGAAATGATGAGGGTAAAAGCTATAGACCAGATGTGTTGGTACATTTACCAGATAAAAGAGACCTAATAATAGATGCGAAAACATCACTTAATGCTTATGAAAAATTTATCTCTGCTGAACACTCAAAAACAAAAGAACTCTACTTGTCTGAACATATTAAATCAATACGAAGTCATATTAAAGATTTGTCATCTAAAAACTATGAAAAACTTTTAGGTATTAATAGTTTAGATTTTATCTTTATGTTTGTACCTATAGAGGGTGCATTGGCTTTAGCACTAGAGAATGACCCAACACTGTATGATGATGCTTTTAAGAAGCAGATACTACTTGTTGGACCAACTACCTTGCTTATAGGTCTTAGAGCCATAGAAAATGTTTGGAAGTATGAAAAACAAAATCAAAATGCAAAAGAGATAGCTAAAAGAGCAGGTGCTTTGTATGATAAGTTTGCAAATTTTTCAGAAGATATGGTAAAAATATCTAAACAGTTCGATACGCTTCAAGGAACGTTTGAGACAGCAAAAAAGCGTCTTAGTGGAGGAAGAGGTAACATTGTTAACCAAGTAGAGCAACTTAAAGAGCTGGGTGCAAAGACGAGTAAAAAAATTCCTTCAGAGATAAGAGGAGATTAAAATGAGAGTAGAGTATACAAAAAACCTTCCAGAGTATGAAGAGAGAGCTAAAAATGTATATAAAAAAAATGGAAATATTGAGACAAAATTCTATAATAAAGAGTTATTAAAACTTCATTTAGAGCTGGTCAAACTTCAAAAGTGGATTATAGACAATAATAGACGGTTACTTATTATATTTGAAGGAATGGATACAGGTGGAAAGAGTTCTTCTATTAAGTCTCTTAATCGTTTTTGGAATCCTCGTGAAGCACGTTCTATTGCATTACCTAAACCTAACTCTAAAGAGCTTGGACAGTGGTATTTTCAGCGTCATTTAAAACAAATACCTAATGCTGGTGAGATAGTTTGCTTTGATAGGTCTTGGTATAACAGAGCAGGGATAGAAGAGGTTTTTGCTTTTTGTACAGAGGAGCAACATAAGCTTTTTTATGCTCAAGTTAATGATGTAGAGAAGATGTTGGTAGACGATGGGGTGATGGTGTTTAAGTTCTATCTAAACATCTCACATAAGACACAGGCTAAAAGACTTAAAGATAGAGAGGCTGATCCTTTGAAATCGTGGAAACTTTCTGATTTGGACTATAAATCACATCAAGAGTATGACCGATATGTAGAGCTTAGAGATAAAATGTTTAAGAAGTCAGGAACAGAACATGCTCCATGGTGTATGTTGGATGCAAATGATAAAAAGAGAGCAAGACTTAATTTGATTCGATTTATTTTGTCCAATATTGAGTATGAAAATAGAGATAATGAACTTATTAAAGGGGTCGATGAGAAGGTTTTGACTTTTTTTGCCTAATCTTTACTTTATAACTTCATACGAGATTATTTTTGAATGTTCATGTATGTACCAAAAAGCCTCTTCTGTTAAAAAGAACCCAGTTAAGGAATAACGTAAATTTATATCATAACCTTCAAAGAGTGGATTTTCTAAAATAAACTTATTACGCTGATTTTCAAACTTTTTTAAATCATGAGTAGTAACATTTATGGTCGATAGATGACAATGAATAAGTAGAATCTCTTTATTTTTTTTCGCAATAATATTAATACCTTTATCGTTTTCACCAGTATCATCAGTATGATTCCAAACTTTATAGCCTTGCTTTTCATAAAACTCTACAATATATTTTCTAAAGTTTTTTTCCTCTTCTTTTGTGGTTGATTCATTTGATAAAATATTTATATTATCAATAGGTTGCGATTTAAATAAATTTGACATTATAAAATATCCTTTTCATGTATGTAATAGTAAATACTATTGTGTTATTCTTAAAATAAAATAATAATATTAAAAATTTATAAATAAAATAATAAAAAACCAATATTTTAAAATATTTAAGAATAATTGAGTAAATAAGTTGTTTCTAAATATTAAAATTTGAATTTAATAAAAAAAATAGCATAGTATTCTCTATAAAATGTTAAAATATCTTTTAAATTAATAGGTGGGGAGGATTGGCTATTTTGATTAAAAAGTTATCTATTGTTTTGCTGTATTTTATTTTTTCTCAAACACTTTTTGCACAAACAAATAATTATTTAAGAGATACTTTTTTAGGTAATAACAAGCTTATTTTAACATTTAAGTATAATATTGGGAATATAAAAACTTTAGCAATAGAACGTAATGGATTGGTTAAGTATATATATGATGTTAAAAATGGTGTATTACCTAAAACTAAGACAATCTCCCACTATAGACATAAAGGGGTTAAAGCTTTTAGAATTGGACAATTTAATAAAGAATGTTTACGTGTTGTTATTGAATCTTATTCTAAAAACAAGAAAAATTATTCGATTAATGGTAAAAGATTGACTATTTATTTAAATGCTTCTTCTCAAGTAGACAGAAATGGTTATTCTGCCAAAAAACAGCACAATAAAAAAAATAGTCATCTAAAAAAGAAACATAAAATTAATCATGGTAAAAAACCCATTATCATTGACCCTGGTCATGGGGGACGAGATGTTGGTGCTAGTGGAAAAGGTATTTATGAAAAAACCTTGACTTTAGAAATATCAAAAAGATTAAGAAGAGAGTTACAAAATAGAGGTTATAAGGTTTTTATGACAAGAACTTATGATAAATATTTGTCTCTAAAAGATAGAACAGAGTATGCAAATGCTAGAAATGGAGAGATGTTTATATCTATACATGCAAATGCAGCAGCTAAGGGAAAATCTAAACAAAAGTATCAAGGTGTTGAAGTATTTTATTTGTCTCTAAAAAATTCAGATAGAGTAAGAAAAAGACGAGCCTATTATAAAGGAAAGTATTACTACTCAGTAGCAGCATATAAAAGAATGACAAGTTCATGGAAAATTGCTAAGTCACGAAAATTAGCAAGAGGAATAAGGAGTAAAATTTTAACTAATGTAAGAAAACGATATAAGTTAAATGATAAAGGAGTTAAAAGTTCTGATTTTTGGGTTCTTTTAGGTTCAACCATGCCAGCAGTTTTAATCGAGACAGGCTACCTAACACATAATAAAGAGTTAATAAACTTAAGAAGCAAACGCTATCAAGAGAGATTTGTTAAGGGCATTGCTGATGGAATTGATGCTTATTATCAATAAAATATATAAAGAGTAGTTGATTTTTTAGATAAATTATGCTTTACTCTATACTAGAAAATAAGAGTTTGAAAATTTGATTTCAGACCTTTCTTATCCGAATTTAGCTAAAATCCACCACAAAATTACAATACGATTGGAGCTAAATTCATGAAGATGAACGGTGCACAGATGGTTTGTGAAGCACTGATAGCCGAGGGTGTAAAGACCGTTTTTGGTTACCCAGGTGGTGCTATCATGAACGTATATGATGAGATATATAAACAAGATGGGTTTGAACACATCTTAAATAGGCATGAACAAGCTTCTGTTCATGCAGCAGATGGTTATGCAAGAGCGACTGGTGATGTGGGTGTTGCCATGGTGACCTCTGGACCAGGATTTACCAATGCAGTGACTGGTTTGGCAACAGCGTATATGGATTCTATTCCTATGGTTGTAATTTCTGGGCAAGTTCCTTTGTCACTTATTGGAACAGATGGTTTTCAAGAGATTGATGCTGTAGGTATTTCACGACCTTGTACAAAGCACAACTATTTGGTACGTGAGCTTTCTGAACTTCCTCGTATTATGAAAGAGGCATTTCATATAGCTCGTACTGGACGACCAGGACCTGTGCTTGTAGACATCCCTAAAGATATTACTGCTGAATTTGGAGAGTTTGTTTACCCTGAGAGTGTAGATATTCCAAGTTTCAAACCCACAGTTAAAGGGAATAAACGACAGATTGAAAAAGCCATTGAAGCAATTTTAAAAGCGAAGAAACCACTGCTTTATATTGGTGGGGGCGTTACATTATCTGATTCAAGTGATTTGGTTCGTAAAATTGCAGAGATGGGACAGATTCCAGCTGTTGAAACTTTGATGGCTCGTGGTGTTATGGGTGCTAAAAATCCACTGCTTCAAGGTATGTTAGGTATGCATGGTAACTACTCTTCAAATATGGCAATGTCAGAGACCGATTTGGTTATCTCTTTGGGTGCTAGGTTTGATGATAGGGTTACAGGTAAGCTTTCTGAGTTTGCTAAGTATGCAGATATTATCCATGTAGATATTGACCCTGCCAATATTGGTAAACTTGTAGATGTTGATTATCCTATTGTTGGAGATTTGGCAAATGTTCTTGAGAAGTTTATTGAAGGTCTTGAAGGGAAGATAAAGCCTGAACGTTATACTGACTGGCGTGAGGTTTTAGAGCGTTACGATAACTTACATCCTCAATCATATGTAGATTCAGATAAAGTGATTAAGCCTCAATGGGCGATTGAGCGAATTGGTGAGCTTTTGGGTGAACAAGCCATTATTACCTCTGATGTTGGTCAGCATCAAATGTGGGCAGCTCAACACTACCCATTTGATAGACCTCGTCAGTGGATAAACTCTGGTGGTCTTGGAACTATGGGCTTTGGCTTCCCTGCAGCCTTGGGTGCTAAAAAAGCATTTCCAGAGAAGACAGTTGTAAATATTACAGGTGATGGTTCTATTTTAATGAATGTTCAAGAGTTGGTAACAGCTGCTGAATATAAAATTCCTGTTATTAATATTATTTTGAACAACCATTTCCTTGGAATGGTTCGACAGTGGCAAACATTTTTTTATGAAGAGCGTTACTCTGAAACCGATTTGAGTTTTCAGCCTAACTTCAAAGCATTGGCTGAAGCTTGTCATGGAATAGGGTATGATGTTACTACTAAAGCAGAGTTTGATGCAGCGATTAAAGATGCCATAGAGAAAGATAAAGTTGCCTTTATAAATGTGCAAGTTGCACGATTTGAAAATGTATTACCGATGGTACCTGCTGCAGGAGCATTATATAACATGATGTTGCCTAAAAAAGAAGATAATACGAAAGGAGAGAAGTAATGGAAAATGTAAGAAGAGTAATCTCTGTTTTGGTTGAAAATGAGAGTTCTGTACTTTCAAGAATTTCAGGACTTTTTGCTGGACGTGGGTACAACATAGAAACTTTAACTGTAGCTCCTGTACCTAACTCTAATTTGTCACATATTACTATTGTAACCAAAGGTAGTGCTAGAGTATTGGAACAGATTACTAAACAGCTTCATAAACTTGTGCCTGTCTATAAGGTAATAGAACATGATGAGATGGTTGAGAAAGAGATGGTATTGGTTAAGTTTCCTATTGAAGAGAGCTTGGCAGATATAGAGGCTCTTTGTGCAGCTTATAATGGTGGAATTGTTAATGTTGGCGTGAATATATGTATTGGTATGGTTGCAGATGAGCCTTGTAGAGTAAGACACTTTTTAGAGGCTACACAACGTTATAATCCTATTGAGATTGTTCGTGGTGGGGTTGTTGCAATAGAACGATAAAAAATGTAGGGGCAGAGCGATGTCTCTGCCCTTGCCTATAATAGGACAAAATATGAAATTAACTCAAATATGTCAAGAAATAGATATTTCTTTTACAGGTGATGACATAGAAATAACTGGACTTCACACGCTTAGTGAAGCAACTCCTACACAAATCTCTTTTTTTAATGATAAAAAATATCTTAATGAACTTCCACATACCAAAGCAGCAGCTGTTTTAATAGCAGAGGAGTATGTTGAATTATTACCTGCAACTACTATTGCTTTAGTTACTGATGAAGCCTATTTAAAGTTGGCATTGGCTTCAAAGTTTTTTGCTCATAAAATTGAGACCAAAGCTGATGAGCCAAAAATAGGTGAGGGCTGTGATATTGCCACCCGTGCATCTTTTGGTAAAAATGTAACTTTAGGAGACAATGTAATCGTGATGGCTGGTACTTATATTGGTGATAATGTCAGTATTGGTTCTAATACACTTATATATCCAAATGTTACGATTTATCATCACTCCATAGTAGGTTTTAATTGTATCGTTCATGCAGGAACAGTCATAGGTTCAGATGGCTATGGTTTTGCTCATACAAAAATGGGTGAACATATTAAGATTTATCAAAATGGTAATACTGTTATAGAAGATGATGTGGAGATAGGTGCAAATTGTACCATTGATAGAGCTGTTTTTGGTACAACTTATATACGTAAAGGTACAAAGCTTGATAATCTTATTCAGATAGGACATAACTGTGATGTAGGTGAGTACTCACTAATGGCTGGTCAATCAGGAATGGCAGGTTCTACTACTACTGGTCGTAATCTTGTAATCGGTGGTCAGAGTGCAATATCAGGACACCTCCATATTGGTGATTTTGTAACTATTGCAGGAAAAGCTGGTGTAACGAAGTCTCTTAAAGGGGGAAAAACTTATGCAGGTTTTCCTGCCATTGAACATAGAATGTGGCTAAAACAACAGGTAAAGATTTCATTTTTAAATAAAAGATAAACTTAAACTATTATAAAGAAAAAATACTATATAATTATTTTAATTAATATTATATAGGATTTAGAATGTCAATAACAATAACACGACCAATAGCTACAGATATAGAGATTAAACTAGATACTAAAAGAATGATCGTAAGTAAAACAGATGTTTCAGGAAAAATTATCTATGGTAATGATTACTTTTGTGAGTTATCAGGATACAAAGAGAGTGAATTAATATCTTCTCCACATAGTATATTGCGACATCCAGATATGCCAAGAGCAGTTTTTAAACTTATGTGGGATTATCTAAATTCAGGTAGAAACATAATGGCTGTTGTTAAAAATATGTCTAAAAATGGAAATTATTATTGGGTAACGACAGATTTTGATATAAGACGTGATTCTTTAGGAAATATTCAATATTTTGTAGCATTTAGACAAGCAGCACCAAAGCATGTTGTAGAAGTGATGGAAAAGCTTTATGTTAAACTTTTAGCAATTGAAAAAGAGCATGATGTTAAAGCTTCAATGGCATATCTTGATGCTTATTTAGAAGAGAAAAATATGAACTATGACCAGTTTATAGAACAGTTAGCAAAACCAAAAGGGCTATCTGCAATTTTCTTTGAAAAGATGAAGAAGTTATTTGGCTAAAAGAGAAGATCTAAATAGTTCTTTTATAGGCATGTAGAGCTTCTGAACAAAATACAAGAAACTTAAAATAATTATTGTATACAAGAGTGAAGATGGAATATTTTTTAGCAGATAATTAAAAAGTGAGTTCAAGTTTCCTTTGTATGTTGTTTTAGCTAAGTTTGAACCAAAACCAACTCTTTTTATAAATTTTGCTTCTCCGACTTTCTTTAAACCCTTTAATCCTTTTTCTCCATAAGTAGAAGCATAGAGTATGTTTTTACTTTTGACATTAGGCATACTTTTTGCGTACTCAAATGCCTTACCTTTCGTAATTTTTAGCAGGACATTACTCTTTTTACCAAAACGAGACGCAAGTGTTACAAAGCTTTTTAACTCTTTAATATTTTTCGTATCTTTGAGAAGATTTAATGTTTCTTTTAGACCAATTTTATCATATAATTTATAGATAGGTTGTAGTAAATCTTTTAAATTATTTAATGACTTAGTTTTATTTGAAATTTGAGCTTGAGTTATAAGTTGATGACTTAGCCATGAGGGAAGTTTGTTAACTTTTTTTCCATACTTTAAAACTGATATAGAGGTTTTTATGGGAGTAGTAGCTCCCATAGTGTAAAATGTTGAAGCTGTTGCTAAAATACCAAGTGAAGAGAGAGCTACAATAACATTATCTACCTCTTTGTTATCTATATAATGTTTCCCTTCTATAGATAAATCTCTAATATCTCCAATAATTAAAAAATCAGAAGCAATAGCTGAAGCTTTTCCTATATCTTCATCACTTTTTCCTTGGGTTAAACCCTCTAGGAATTTTTTTGCTTTATACCCATAATCTTCACGTTTTAATTTTATTACTTGTAGAAGTTGTTGACTTTGTGGATTTTTTTTAACATAATCATATGAGATAAAATAGCTAAGATACTCTTCTGCCTCTACATATTTCTCTTTAGCTATTAACTCTTTTGTATGAGGAAGAGGATCTATATGTACAAGAGTTTCAACATCAAAAGTTTTTCTCTCCTTTAAAATAAGAAGAGAAGCACTCATTAATAGAATAACAAAAATAGGGGTAAATATTTTTGGCATTTTAACCTCCTAGTTGTGAATTAAAACTCTTTAGATAAAAATTCCATCCAAAATAGTATTGACATAGTCATCAGCTTTAAACTTTATTAGGTCATCAGGTTGCTCACCTGTACCTATATAGTAGATGGGCATTTGAAGCTCATCTGCTATAGATAAAACAGAGCCACCTTTAGCCGTACCATCTAGTTTAGTAATTATTATACCATCTATACCAATCAATTCGTTAAAAACTTTTGCTTGATTAATACTAGAGCTACCCTGTGTACCATCGAGTATAAGCATTTTTCTATGAGGAGCATTAGGCATGGCTTTATTTGCTGTGCGAACCATTTTTTTAAGCTCTTCACCTAAGTTGGTCTGAGTATGTAGTCTTCCTGCTGTATCTAAGAGTACATGGTCTATATTTTTTGCTATGGCAGAAGAGATGGTATCATAAACAACAGCAGATGGATCATGACCTTGTTGTGTTGATACAATAGGAACATCTAGCTTTTTTGCCCAACGTGTTAACTGCTCTATGGCTGCAGCTCTAAATGTATCAGCAGCACCAAAAATAACTGATTTACCATCTTTTTGATGATACCGTGCGAGTTTTGCCATGGTGGTTGTTTTACCAGCACCATTTACTCCAACAATCATATCTACAAAAGGTTTTACCTCGATATCATCTTTCCAGTCAGCTTTGTATTGAAAGACTGTAATAAGTGCATTATAGGCTTCACCTCTGTTAATGGTGTTGGGAAGTTTTTCTAAGAACTTTTCTACCAATTCATAGTTTACATCAGCCTCTAAGAGAATATCTTCAAACTCATCTTTAGTGATTTTTTTCTTTTTTTCAGGAGCTACTTCTTTTATAGCCTCATTGGTACGTTTAAAAACTTTTTTAAATATATTAAACATTATTTATCTCTCTTTTGTTTTTCTAATAGTTGTTTTATATCACTCTCTATCATCTCTTCGGGCATACTTCCTTCATAGTGTGTAAAATATCTACCATTAGCAAATAGTACCATTAATGGTAATTTGAAGTTGTCAACAATTCCCAGTTTTCTTATAATCATTTTTTCAAATTTTTCATTTTCGTTTTGATTAACAGCAACGAAGAAGTGTGCTTTTTCAGATATAATCAGTTTTTTCAGTTCATTATCTTTAATATTGTCATGAACTAAAGCAGTAATTATAAAAAGATTTTCTTTAAATTTCTTTTGTAGACTGCTAAGGTGAGGTACTTCTCCTCTACAGGGTGGACACCATGTAGAAGATAGGTTAATCATTACAATAGATTGCTTTATATGTGAAAAAGTATATACATCATTTTTTACATTTAAAATAGTTGTTTTGTTTTTAAAATTTTTAAAGGTAAAAGTTGAAGTAGTAGCTTTGGGTTTATTGATTTTTTTTTCTTCTTTTTTGGCTATATTAGAAGTATTAACAACATTATTTATCATATTTTCCATAATAATAGAGTCTTTATCTTTAGATACAGATAAATTTGTTTTTTCATTCTCTTTATGTGACTCATTACAAGCTGTTGATATGAATATAATAGCTATTAAAAGCATAAAGAATTTAATTTTTGGTCTCAAGTACTATCTTTTTATTAAGTAAATTTTAGTGATTATATCAAAAAAATATAAAGTGTAAGATATGGATAAAAAAAGTTTTAGAAAAATTTGTATGGATAGGTTAAAAAAGCGACAGGTTAATAGTTATAAGTTAGACAAGCTTGTAGTGAAAAAATTATTCTTTTATATAAAAAAAAGTAATGCAAAGGTCATTATGCTTTATATTCCTTTAGATATAGAAGTTAATATATTAAGTTTAATTAACAGCCTAAGAAGAGAGAAAAAAATTGTTTTAGTACCATTTATGGAAGGTGAAAGCTTTAGCTTGGTAAAATATAGATTGCCTTTATATATAAAAAAATTTGGTGTAAAAGAACCCCCTAATTCAAATAAATATAATAATAAAATAGATTTAGCAATAGTCCCAGTTATTGGGGTAGACAGTACATTTAGACGTATAGGATTCGGTCGAGGATTTTATGATAGATTTTTTGAAAAAAATCGTAAAAATATAAGTACAGTTTTATTCGTGGGAAGAAAACGTTGTATCTCTTCTGAAATTATTACAGATGATTATGATGTTAAGGGTGACTCTTATATAACACCTTAAAATAGTTTTTTTTAAAAAAAATCAAGGATTTAGGCTCCTTACAAGGAGAAAAGAATGATAGAAAATATATTGATAGCACTACTATTACCACTTCTTGGAGTGGGTATAACTTATGTGCTTATGCGTAATGCTAATAAGAAACAGTTTACACATTTAGAGAGTGAAGCAAAAGCAAAAGCTTCTGCTATAGAGTATGAAGCTGAACATCTTCTCAATGAAGCAAAAGTTCAGATAAAAGAGAATGAGGTTCAACTAGAGAAAAAGTTTCAAGATAAAGTTTTAGACTTAGCAAAGCAGAAAACAGAACTTCATTTAAAGTTAGAGGATTTTGAGAAGAAAGAGAAAGAACTCTTTAAAATCAAAAAGAGTATAGAGAAAAAAGAGAATAATCTTTCTATATTAGAAGAGCATAAAAAGAGTGAAATATCATCGGTCATAGCAATACTTGAAAAGAGTGTGGGAATGACAAAAGATGAGGCAAAGAGAGAGTTATTGAGTCAGGTTGAAGAACAATCTAAAGTTGAGTTAGCATTAACAATTAGAAAACATGAAAAACAAGCTGAACAAGAAGCTAAGAAAAAAGCCAACTATATTTTATCTCAAGCTGTAACTCGTTATGCTGGTGAATTTGCAGGTGAGAGACTCATTAATATTATTAATCTTCCTAGCGATGACCATAAAGGTCGCATTATAGGTAAAGAGGGAAGAAATATTAAAAGTTTAGAGCAACTTCTTGGTGTTGATATTATTATTGATGAGACACCTGGAGTTATTATAGTCTCTAATTTTAACCTTTATAGACGAGCAATTGCTACTAAAACTATTGAAATTTTAGTGGAGGATGGAAGAATTCATCCTGGAAGAATAGAGCAAGTTCATGAAAAAGTTAAAGATGAGTTTGAAGAAAAGATTTTGGAAGATGGTGAAAGTATTGTTATAGAATTGGGTCTTTTACCGATGCATGAGGAGTTAATGAAACTGCTTGGACGTATGCGATATCGAGCCAGTTATGGGCAAAATGCTTTGGCACATACTCTAGAAGTTGCTAAGTTGGCATCGGTTATGGCAGCAGAGATGGGTGGTGATGAGAAGTTAGCACTGAGAGCTGGGTTGCTTCATGATATAGGTAAAGCCTTAACCCAAGAGCATGGTGGAAATCATGTAGACTTAGGTGTTGAAGTGTGTCAAAGATATGATGAACATCCTACTGTAATCAATGCTATATATGCTCACCATGGTCATGAAGAACCAGATGGTGTAGAGTCTGCAGCTGTATGTGCAGCTGATGTTTTAAGTGCGTCTCGTCCTGGAGCTAGGAGAGAAGTACTTGAAAGCTTTATTAAAAGAGTTAAAGATGTTGAAACCATAGCATTAAGTAAAAAAGGTGTTCTTGATGCATATGCTATTAATGCTGGTCGTGAAATTCGTGTCTTTGTAGATGCTGGTAAGATTGATGATTCATCTGTTTATTTATTGTCAAAAGAGATTGCAAAAGAGATAGAGAATAAGGTACAATACCCTGGCGAAATAAAAGTTAATGTTATTCGCGAAAAACGTGAAATTCAATACGCAAGGTAAAAAATGAAAAGAACAACAGCAACACTGCTTATGTTAGGTCTATTAATTACAGGATGTAATGCGAAAGATACAAAAGAGATTAATTCTACTAAACAAGTAGAAACTTCATCAGTAGATTCAAATCTGACAACTGATAAGAAAAATAGTAAAAATATAGTTGTACTAGAAACAAATCAGGGAACAATTGAGTTAAAAATGTTTCCTGATATAGCGCCATTGGCTGTTGAAAACTTTACAACACATGCTGCTAATGGCTATTATGATGGACTGATTTTTCATAGAGTTATAAAGAATTTTATGATTCAAGGTGGAGACCCTACTGGTACTGGTACAGGAGGAACATCTATTTGGAATAAAGAGTTTGTCAATGAGTATGGTAAAAATGTTGTTTTTGATAAGCCATTTTTATTAGCAATGGCAAATCATGGACCTAATACTAATGCTAGTCAATTTTTTATTACAACAAAAGCGACACCTTGGTTAAATGGTGGTTATACTATTTTTGGTGAAGTAATTTCAGGGCAAGATGTTGTAAGAAAAATTGAAAATACGAAAACAGCTGTAGCAGATAGACCTGTTAGTGAGCAGAAAATGATTAAGGTTTATGTTAAAAAATAATGCAAAAAGAAGACCTTAATACTCTACGTCAAGAGCGTTTAAAGTGCCTTGAGTGGAAAAATATAAAACCCTATTGGGAGGCTATTTTAGTTCTTCCAACTCCTAAAAATGTTAAAATCAAGCTTGGTGACACTGTTGAGATGCTGCCTGATAATATGACAGCTGAAGATGAAGAATGTATTTATACTACTGCAAAGTTAATGCATCCTTGGAGAAAAGGACCATTTCAAGTCTCTAAAACTTTTATTGACAGTGAATGGAAAAGTAATCTGAAGTATGATTTACTTCGCCCCCATTTTAATTTAAAAGATAAAGTTGTAGGGGATATAGGATGTAATAATGGTTATTATCTTTTTAAAATGATGGAAGATAAGCCAAAAAAATTAATCGGTTTTGATCCTTCAGCTGTAACCTATTGTCAGTTCAAATTTTTGGATCATTTTATGCAGAGTGGGATTACCTATGAACTTTTAGGTATTGAACATGTAGAGTATTATGAGCATAAGTTTGATACTCTATTTTGTTTAGGTGTACTCTATCACAGAGCTGACCCAATTGGTATGTTAAAATCTTTGTTTAAGGGGTTAAATGAAGGTGGAGAGTTGATTTTAGATACGTTTATGATAGATGGTGAAGAGGATATCTGTTTAACCCCTCGTGATCGTTACTCTAAAATGGCTAATATTTATTTTATACCAACAGTAAACGCCTTAAAAAACTGGTGCTTTAGAGCTGGATTTAAAGAATTTGAAGTACTTGATATTGTTAAAACTGAATCTACTGAACAACGAAAAACAGAATGGATAAATACCCAATCTTTAAATGATTTTTTAGATAAAAATGACCAAAATAAAACAGTTGAAGGCTATCCAGCACCTAAGAGAGTCTATATAAAGGTTAAAAAGGTAAAGAAAATAGATTAATTTGAAGATTTATTTTCAAACAGATAAAAAATAAGGTATAATTAACAAATAAAAAATATTCAAGAATTAATCATATTGACCTTTTGAAAATATAAAAAAAAATTTAAATTTTATTTATTTATTATTAAGCAAGTATATTTTTGATATAACCTTAGAATATAATAGATAATGATTAGGATAACAATGAGAATATTAACCATCGGTTTTGATGATGAGTTTGTAAAAGAACTGGAAGTCGAATTAGAAAAATATTTTATTTGTATAGTAGATTCAGCTAGAGACTTGTATGATGCTACAAATTTTACAGATTTCAGACACTATGAACTTATAATAATAGTAGATGAAGGTGAACGATATACATTAGAGAAATATAGTAAAGAGGTCAAAAAGAAAAAAAGAGAAACAAAAATTATAGTTTTAACTACTGATAATAAAAATCAAATATCTCTTTTTGGCTTAGGTGTAGATGATGTTATTGTTGAGTTTATAGGCTCAGCAGAGCTTATAGCTGCAAGAGTACTTTCAAATATGAGAAAACTTTTTGGAACACAGATTGATGTTGGTAAATTGGTTATAGATATTACTAACAAAAAAATAGAGTATGACGACAAAATAGTATCACTGAATGGTAAAACATTTGATATACTGGCATACTTAGCTCTAAGAGAAGATAGAGTCTTTTCAAAAGATGAGATTATTAATGCGCTTTGGGAAGAGCCAGAGTATGTGAGTGATAATACTGTTGAGGTTGCTATTAATCAGATTAGAAAAAGACTTAAGAGTATTTTAGGTTTTCAGGTAATTCACACGGTAAGAAGACGTGGATATAAATTTTCTTATGAAAAGTAGGGTGTAGTCCTCGACTACACCATTAAAATTAAATTTAACTTTTTATAAATCTTAATTATTATAACACGGTGTAGTCAGGGACTACACCCTACGTTAATTATTCTTTACATACTCCAACCACATAGGCATTCCACGCTGTTCTTGTTTGAGTGTTGTACTCATGCCATGACCTGGATAAACTGTAAAGTCACCTTCTATTTTCATGGCTTTTTCTAAACTCTTTATCATCTCTTCTCCTGAAGAGAAAGGGAAGTCCCATCTTCCTATTGATTGTTGAAATAAGAAATCACCTGAAAACCATACATCTTTTATTTCGATAATAGAGTTACCAGGAGTATGACCTGGAAAGTGGCGATATTGAACTTTAATACCCTCTATAGTAAGCTCTTCATCCCCATTGACTAATATATCTGCTTTACTACTAGGTGGATTTTGACCAAGAACACATTTTTCTAACATGAATGCATCATCTTTTGATATATAGAGTGGTATTTTTAATTTCTCTTTTAATTCTGCATTTGACCATACATGGTCATAGTGCCCATGTGTATTAAGTATTGCAACTGGATTTGTAGTATTATTGAGTACCCATGATGTTGCACCCATACCTGGGTCAATAATTAGGTCTTTATTGTCTATTGTAACAATATAGCAGTTTGTTTGGGTTTGACCCATAGGTTGAATTTTAATTTCCATTGATTCTCCTTTTGGTATAATATTGCCATGAAACTATATAAAATTTTAGAAGAAGCCATTACAAGTGATTGTATTGAGACTAAAGAAAAACTGACACAGCAATGTTTTGAGTATTGTAGCCAAAATGAATTTATATCTTCTGAAGGTTTTAACCCTCTTAAATTTGATAATCCATCCTATATTAATAGGTGTAAAATTGTAAATCCTAAAGAATTAAAAGCAAGAAAAGATTTTGATACGCCAGAAGGATTATCAACCTTAGTACATGCTATAACTCACATAGAGTACTCAGCGATAGATTTAGCATTAGATGCTGTTTATCGTTACCCTGAAATGCCACAACATTTTAAATTGGATTGGTTAGAAGTTGCATTAGATGAAGTTAGACACTATCAGATGCTTGAAGAGTTATTACATGATTTGGGTTTTAAATATGGAGATTTCCCTGTTCATTGTGGACTTTTTGATGCTGCCAAATATACGGCAGATAATATACTTGATAGAATGGCAATAATTCCCAGATATCATGAAGCCAGTGGATTGGATGTTAACCCACAAATTAGTAAAAAACTTGATAACAAGCGAAAACTTCTTCCCGTTAAAAAATTAATTAAAATTCTTAAAGTTATTTATGATGAAGAAATTATTCATGTTAATAAAGGTGATTATTGGTTTAAAAATATTTGCAAGAGAAGAAACTTAGATACCTCAATTTATTTTAATATTTTAGAAAAATATAAATTATTAGAGAAGCATAGACCCCATATTAACGTTGCTGCACGTCAAAAAGCTGGTTTCACATGTGATGAATTAAGAAAACTTGGGGATGCAAAATGTAACTAATAATAAAAAACATAATAAATTATATAGTGTTTCAAATAACTTTTAAAGATAAAAGAGTATAATAATCTTATAAAATTAAATAAAAAGTGGAAATAATGCAAAATAAAATAGAATTTTATAAACCGTCAATACAGAGCAATACAAAGCAGTATATAGATGATGTTTTAAATTTTTCAGATAACTCAAAAGTTGAAAAGCTTGAAAAATCATTTACTGAATTCATCGGTTGTGAATATGCACTAGCAACAACCAGTGGAACAGCAGCATTGCATTTAGCTATGTGTGCTTTAGATTTTAAAAGAGGTGATAAAGTAATTTGTAGTATAAATGTTTTTCCATCTGTACCCCAAGCGGTTCGTCATTTTGATGCTGAACCAATCTTTGTGGATATTGAGAGTAAAAATTATACTTTAGATTTAGGGAAACTTGAAAAAGCCTTAGAAAAGAATCAAAGCAAAAAGTTAAAAGCAATTATTGTTAATCATATGGCAGGACATTTGGTTGACTTAGAGAGAGTGTATGAGCTTGCAAAGCAGTATAATGTAAAAGTTATAGAAGATGCTTCTAATGCAATGGGTGCTAAATATAAGGGAAGTTATATTGGAAATACAGGGTCTGATATTACTATATTCTCTTTTGCACCACACTTGTGTAGTTCACTAACCAATGGTGGTATGTTGGTGACCAATGATGAGCAAACATATAAACAGGCACAGTTATTAGGTTTTCATGGTATGGAAGGTAGATTATGTGATAGTTATGGAAATGTTAACTACATATATGATGTTGTAAATATAGGATGGAAGTATGACCTAAGTCAGTTAGAAGCAGCTTACTGTTTGGCTGATTTTGAGGCACTTGATGCAAGTATTGGAAGAAGAAGAGAGATTGCAGCTATGTATTCTATGCATCTTGAAAATGTTAAGCATGTAAAGTTACCGTCTGTCGATAAAGATGATATCTCAACGCAATATATAGTTGAAATTGACAAAAATAGAGATCACTTTGTAAATGAGTTAAAAAAAGAAGGTGTGACAATTTCTGTACACTACATGCCTTTACATTTAACTCAATACTATAAGCAGAAGTACTCTATGAAAGTGTTTGATTATTCAGTAGCATTGGGTGCATTTCAAAGAGTAATGTCTTTACCTATGTATGCTTCATTAACAGATGAAGAGGTTCTTCGTGTGTGTGATGCTATTAAAAAAGTAGCCAGTGAACATATTTAATGTCCACTAGCTATATTGTCTCTTTTTTTGAGAGACTTTTCTTTAAGCCTAGTTTTTTTGACTGGCTTTTAATTCTTCTTTTTTCTCCTATATCTTTACTCTATGCCCTTGTTATGTTTCTTAGGCGTGTAGTGACTCCTAAAAAATCTTATTCTGTACCTATTGTAAGTATTGGTAATCTAACCGTTGGTGGTAGTGGTAAAACACCATTTGTTATAGCTTTAGCAGATCGATATAAAGATGTTGCTGTTATCTCAAGAGGGTATGGTAGAGAGAGTAAAGGTTTAGTAGCAGTGTCACGAAAAGGTAAGATTTTAACAGATGTATATTCTTCAGGAGATGAGCCTATGCTTATGGCAATATCACTTCCTAATGCATCAGTTATGGTTAGTGAAAATCGTGAAACTGCTATTGAATTGGCTATAGAACAGGGTGCGAAAGTTATATTTTTAGATGATGGTTTCAATAGAGTTAATATTGAAAAATATGATATCTTGCTTTTTCCAGAGAAAATAGTCAATTATATGACTTTTCCTGTAGGACCTTTTCGTGAATTTTACCTATCAAAACACTTTTCTAATATAAACTTATATGAAAATAGAGATTTCAAAAGAGTAGTAGAAATTGATAATAAAACAGAAAAAATGTTGCTGGTAACAGCCATTTCAAATCCAGAGAGACTTGAGCCTTTTTTACCTAAAGGTGTAGTAGAAAAGTATTATTTGGAGGATCATGCCTACTTTGAAGAGGATAAACTTAAAGAAAAACTTTTAATTTCTTCAGCTTTATCATTACTTGTAACTGAAAAAGATAAAGTAAAAATGAAAGGCTTTAAGTTACCCCTATCGGTTATGCAGTTAAAATTACAAATGAACAATGAGATTTTAGAAAAAGTAGATAGATATATTGGAGAATATAATAGATGAAGACTAAAATAGATGTAGTAAAAACACTCTTAGATGCACTGCCATACATAAAAAAGTTTGCAAATGAGAAGATTGTAATTAAGTATGGAGGGTCTGCACAAACCTCCGAAGTGTTAAAACAACAGTTTGCACAAGACATTGTGCTACTTCATACCGTAGGAATGAAACCTATTATTGTTCATGGTGGTGGAAAAAGCATTACAGATTTATTGGCAGACTTAGGTGTAGATACTAAGTTTGTAGATGGACAAAGAGTAACCACTAAAGAGGTTATGCGTATAGCAGAGATGGTTTTAAGTGGTGAAATAAACAAAGATATCGTCTCTCTTTTAAACAATCAAGGAGGGTCAGCAATAGGAATTTCAGGGAAAGATGCAAATTTATTAGAAGCAATACCTAAAGATTTTGAAAACTTTGGTTACACAGGAGTTATTCAAAATGTAAATCCTAAAGTGGTTAATAATATTATTGATGATGGTTTTGTTCCTGTTATTGCTCCTATTGCTTCGGCTCCAACCATATCACATCCAGGATTTAATATCAATGCTGATTTTGCTGCTAGTAAAATGGCTATTGCGTTAGAGGCTAGAAAAATACTCTTTTTAACAGATACAGAAGGTGTTTTAGATAAAGATATGAAACTCTTACGTAATTTAGATATTCAAGAGACCGAGGCTTATAAAGCTGATGGTACTATAAGTGGTGGTATGGTTCCTAAAGTTGATGCTTGTGTTGAAGCATTAAGAGGTGGTGTTAAAAAAGCACATATTATAGATGGTCGCCTTGAACACTCTATACTTTTAGAAATTTTAACTTCAGCTGGTATAGGAACTTGCATACAACTTTAGTTATATTGTATAATATTACAATATGTTTTTATATCTATTAATTAATATAAACGGTGACATATAAATAGTAAGAAGATAAGAGTTTTATAATTCATGTCAGTCACTAATGATATTATCAGTATACTCTTTAGATGAAAGAAAGCATAAAAATATTTTTCCAAGACATTAAAAGTTCATTTAAAGATTTGCTACCTATTATTATAGTGGTGACATTTTTTCAGATATTTATTATCCAAGCTATGCCTGAAAATTTGACTTCTATTGTTATTGGACTTACTATCGTCGCTATTGGTTTGGCTCTTTTTATTAGAGGTTTAGAGCTGGGCATATTCCCCATTGGTGAAAATCTTGCCATAGATTTTGCTAAAAAAGGTTCTGTTTTTTGGTTACTACTTTTTGCTTTTACTATTGGTTTTTCTACTACAGTTGCAGAACCAGCACTTATTGCTATTGCAGATAAAGCATCTGTTATTTCAGGGGGGCTTGTTGATGCCTTTTGGCTTAGAATGACTGTTGCTTTTTCTGTTGGTTTTGCTATATCGTTAGGTACGCTCCGTATTCTTCTTGGACACCCCATTCAATATTATATTATTACAGGATATATACTTGTTGTTTTGGTGACATTTTTTGCACCAAAAGAGATTATTGGTCTGGCTTATGATAGTGGAGGGGTTACAACCTCAACGGTTACGGTTCCATTAGTAGCTACACTTGGGATTGGTTTGGCTTCAAGTATTAAGGGTCGAAATCCTGTGATTGATGGTTTTGGTTTAATTGCTTTTGCCTCATTAACTCCTATGATATTTGTACAAGTATATGGAATTGTTGTCTATTCTATGGGTGATGCTTCAGCTGTTCCTCTATTAGCATCAGGAGTAGAAACTACCCAAGCTGTTGTTGAATTAAGAAGTTTTTCTGTTATAGATATGTTTCTTGAATTGCTTGGTGTTATTAAAGATATTGCTCCAATATTAATCGTTATATTCTTTTTTCAATATGCTATTATTAAAAAATCAGTGCCTCACTTACCTAAAATAGCAATAGGTATTGGTATGGTTATATTGGGTCTTTATGCCTTTATTGTAGGTTTAGATATGGGTCTTTTTCCAATAGGAGAGAGTATAGCCAATGATTTGACCAGTCAAGATAATAATTTATTAATTTATCTTTTTGGTTTTATGATTGGATTTTCAACAACCATGGCAGAACCTGCACTTTTAGCCATAGCTATTAAAGTTCAAGATATTTCAGAAGGAATGATACAGCAAAACATGTTAAGAATTGTGGTAGCATTAGGTGTAGCAATAGGTATTAGTTTAGGTGCCTATCGTCTTGTAGAGGGTGACCCCATACACTATTATATTATTGCTGGGTACTCTTTGGTTATTATTTTAACCTATTTTGCTCCTAAGCATATTATACCGATTGCTTATGATACTGGAGGAGTTACGACATCAACTGTTACGGTACCTTTAGTTGCAGCATTGGGAATTGGATTGGCAACAAATATTGATGGACGAAACCCTCTTATTGATGGATTTGGTCTTATCGCTTTTGCTTCACTGTTTCCGATGATAACAGTTATGGGCTATGGTATACATGCAGAGTATAAGAAAAAACAATTAGAAAAGGTAGGTAGATGAAGTTTACAGCGTTAGTAGCCATTATCGAAGATAAAGATGAAGAGGCAGCCATAGATGTAGCCAAAGAGGCTGGAGCAGGTGGCGTGACAATTATTCATGGTAAAAGTATTGGTCTTGAAGAGAAAAAAGTTTTTTTTGGATTAACACTTGAGGCTAATGTTTCAATATTACTTTTTATTTTACCACGTAGACTCTCTCTGAGTGTGATGAAAGCTCTACGTAAAAAGTTTGATTTAGATAACAGTAAAAATGGAGCTATGACATTTACTATTCCATTGAGTCATGTTGCAGGATTAGATAATGATGAACTTCACAAGTTTGAAGACAATATAAAAAGTATGTTATAAAAGGAGTAAGTGATGTTGGTAGAAGAGGTAATGACCCCATTAGAAAAGTTGGTAAAAGTGTCACCGATGGCAACAGTAAGAGAGGCTCTTCAGTTGATGAAAGAGAATGGTGTTCGTTCCGTAATTGTTGATAAAAATGGTACTTCTGGTGCATATGGTTTGGTAACCTTTAAAAATATTTTACAAAGTATTGTTGCCGAAGATGGAGATATAGACCTTCTTAATGTCTATGATATAGCTGTTATTCCTGCTATAGCTATTTCTACAAAACTTGATGTTAAATATGCAGCAAAAATGATGGTGACTAGTAGTATAAAGCGTATATTGGTCACTGATAATAATGAACTGCATGGTATATTAACCATGACAGATATTATTGAAATTTTAATGGATAGTGTTGAGTAATTTGTAGAGTAATGAAAAAGTAATTTATCTCATTGAAATTTATTATATTGTATTTAACTTATATATAATATTTAAATTTTTTAATTAATCTTAAATTAATATAAAGAGACTTTAACTATAATTTATTATATTAAAAATTTATTAATAAGGTATAGATTATGAAGTTAAAAGAAATTGCAGAAATTATAAAAGGTGTTCATGCTTTAGAAGGACAAAAAAAAGAGAGAGTAAAGGTCTATAAAGAGTTAAGCATGGTTTCTTTGGAACCTATCTCTTTTATTGATGAACGAAAACTGATTAAAATAAACTCTGATAGAGTGATTTCTAAAAAGCAGTTGACACGTGTTGGTGATGTTGTGGTAAGTCTATATCATCCCATGATTGCTTGTTATGTTGAAAAGGGGCAAGATGGATATGTTGTACCTCACTACATGGCACTAATAAGAATGAAAAAAGAGTCTACAGTAGATAGTCGGTTTATAGTCCAGTTTATAAATTCATCACGTGGTCGCAGAGCTTTAAGTAAAAGAACCAGAACATTTTCTCAAAGTAGACCAACATCACTACCTATAAAAGTTCTTGAAGAGGTAGAACTTTTAAAAGAAGTAAATAGTTTAATTACAAGACTATAAAAATACATCCTAAATATAAGATTTAGGATGTATAGAACTTTAGATATTTTCTAAAATAAAAGCTTCCATCTCAGCAACGATTGGGTCAAGTTCTCTCTCTCCATTGATTACTTTTAATAGATTTTTTTCAGTGTAAAATTCTTGAATTTCACTCAATGGGTCTGTGTAGATTTTCATTCTATCATAGAATACTTCTATGCTGTCATCTGAACGCTCTTCACCAGCTTTTGCTTCTGCTGCACGACCTAAGATTCTGTCTTTTGCAACTTGTTCTGATACACGTACTTCTATTACAGATGTTAACTCAATCTCATCTTCTTTTGCAACTATCTCATCAAATGCTGTCATCTGTTCTGTTGAACGTGGGTATCCATCTATAAGAACCACATCTACAGGAGCTTGGTTGATAGCAGAAATGATGGTGTCTACAATAATATTTAAAGGAACCAATGCACCTTTAGAGATAAAGCTTTCAATGGTTGCACCAAGTTCTGAACCTGAGGCTACCTCTTCTCTTAGCATATCACCTGTTGAGTAGTGAACAATTTTATCTGAATGTTTTTTAGCAATTAAACTTGCATCTGTTGTTTTTCCAGAACCTGGAGCTCCGATTAGTAAAAATAGTTTTTTCATTTTTGTTTTCCTTTTTTAATAATATTAAACATCTTGCAAAATTAGGAACCGATGGCTTTAGCCTCGTCTTGTTCGGGACTAAAGTCTCCGATTCCAAAGGGTTTTGTAAGAACTCTATGATGTTCGGTGTTACCGAACCTACGCTTCAACTTGTTTACGTATTCTTAGACTTAGGTCATTTAGTTGCTCTTGGTCAACTTCTGATGGTGCCTGTGTTAAGACACATTGTGCTTTTTGAGTTTTAGGGAATGCGATTACCTCACGGATGCTTGAAGCACCTGTCATAAGCATAATCATTCTGTCAAGACCCAATGCAAAACCACCGTGTGGTGGTGCACCAAATTTAAAGGCATCGAGTAAGAATCCAAACTTCTCTTCTGCCTCTTCATCAGAGATACCCATGAGTTTAAAGACCTCTTTTTGAATCTCCTCTTTATGAATACGAATAGACCCCCCACCAAGCTCTGTACCATTTACTACGATATCATAAGCAATTGATTGTAAATCTTCAAGGTCATCATAAACGATTTTCCCATTTTCATCAGTTACAGGCATGGTGAAAGGGTGGTGCATCGCTTTCATTTTTCCCTCTTCAATCTCAAACATAGGGAAGTCCATTACCCATAAGAACTCAAAGGTCTCTTTTGGGATTATCTCCATCATCTCTGCTAGGTAGATTCTAAATCTTCCCATGTAGTCCCATACCAGTTTTTTGTTACCTGCACCAAAGAATACAGCATCACCCACTTCAAGCTCACATCTATCTATAATGGCTTGAATGTC
>JALUMR010000025.1 GCA_027055805.1 Campylobacteraceae bacterium | reverse complement strand
CTCCTTTTGCTGTTACACTTTGTCCATTTCTTACTTGTTCTGCGAACTCTTCTAAATCTATTTCTATTTTCATTTTTTAATCCTATGTCGTATTTTATCTAATTGACACAGAATTTTTTACACTCCCAAGTAACAGAGCTTTTGTTTTAAATGCCATTAAGCATCACCCAAAAGCTCTACAATATGTAGACAAAAAGTTTCAAGATGACAAAGTTATAGTACTAGAGGCTGTTAAACGTGATGGAACAGCTTTGCAGTATGCAAGTAGTCGGCTACAAGATAATGAGAGTCTAGTAAAAAAAGCGATTAATGAGAGTGGATTTGCTATTGCTTATGCTAGTGAAAGAATCCAAAATAATGAAGCATTTCTCATTCACGCGTTAAGACACAATAATACAATCTATAAATTTGAGATAGAAGATAAACCATTTATACTAAAACTTCTAAAAAATGATATTGATGTGACAGACTCCTTTAATACAGAGCTTAAAAATGATACTCGGTTTATAACAAAATGTATTGAAGAGACTGGGTATGGAATGGATTATGCGACAGCTAAACAGAAAAGAGATAGAGCGTTTATACTAAAAGCCATTGCAAAAAACTTTACAGCCATTCATGGAGTTGATAGAAGTCTTAAAAATGATAAAGAGATACTACTTAAAGCATTAGGCAATAAGAGAGTTTTATCTTGTTGTTCCATTGGGTATGACAGTAGTCACCTCTTCCGTTACCATTCGTACTATTTTGGAAATAAACTCTATAACGATAAAGCATTTGTTATGGAGGCTTTAAAAGTTCAACCAAATATATTTAAGTATATTCGAGAAGATTTAAAAAAAGAGAAAGAGATTTTAGAGTTAATGGACAAGATAAAACACCCTCTATGGAAAAAGATAATCAATCCGTTGAGTATTTTACTCTTTGGGTTGTTTGGTTATTGGTTTTTAGGTAGGGAAAAAAGATAAATAAAATCAGAAAAGGAAAAAAATGCAAAAAAAGATAGAATATATATACATCCAGTTTTTAACAGTAGTAGCTATAGAAAAGCTATACAAAATCTTTAAACCGTTTTTATCAAATAGATACGACGATATATTTTTTGAAGAAAAGATTCAAAATGGAGAAGATTTTACCCTTTATATCTCTAATGATGAAGATATAACAAGGATTTATGCGTTACTAGAAGAGCTTGATAAAAACTTGATACGCTATGAACTTTACATATATGAACCTGAATGGATGGAGGAGATGGGTTGTTATTTCCCCAATAGAATAAAAATTACTGTAGAGCAATTTAAAAAGTTAGAACTAAACTATGAAGAATTAAAGAAAGAGAGTAGAGGTTTTGATTTTAAGATAAATAACTTTGCACTCTCTTTTGATGGAAAGTACATTGTGACAGCAACACAACATAGCATTTTTATATGGTGTGCAAAAACCTATAAATGTTTGGCTCAACAGATAGCATGGGATGGTACAGCTGAAAGAGTTTATTTCTCATCTGATTCTAAGTATTTTATAACACTTATTACTGATGAAGGTAGTTGGCAAAATACCATACAAGTATGGAGTCCGTTAGAAGATACCGTTACTAGATGGGAATGGCTACAAGAAGATGAATTTGATTTGCAATATAGTAAAAGTGAGATGCGTAAATTAACACCCTCTTTGTCTTATCTCTTTTCAAGTTTAGACCGTAGTTGTTATGGAGGTGAGTATAATTTTTATCGTGAATTTTATTCTTTGGATTTTGCTTATAAAATTGTTTATCATGAAGAAATTTTAGCTCTTTATTCTATGGATAAGCCCTTAGTTGATGAGACTTGTACACTTATAAGTGAAATAGAAATTCATTCAGAATTAAAAGCATTATGTTTTTCTCATGACTGTAAATATATTTGATACCAAAGAGCTAAAGCAGTTAAAGATTTTGGAGTCACATCAAAAAAACATAACAGCATTAGCTACTTCTCCTTGTAACAAATATTTGCTCTCTAGCTTACTTGACCAAACATTGAAACTTTGGTCAGTAGAGAGTTTTGAACTTATCTCAACCATAGAGAGTGCTTTTGAAGCAAAAATCACGGCTCTTAGTTTCTCAATGGATTCAAGGAAGATATATGCCTCTTCGCAAGAGGGCATAAAAATCTGGAGTGTTGAAACAAAAGAGGCTCTTTTTCATCTTTTTAATGATGAAGAGTTTTGGTGTGTATTGGATAGAGATGAGAATTTAGTGGAGAAAGGGGTGTTGGAGGAATGAGAAGAGTACAAATGTGGTATAGCTTATGAATAACAAAGGAAAATAGATAAGTTCCTACCTTGCCTAATTGGCTGTGGCGAGTAAAAAATATGAAGTAGAAATTATTTAAAAGATTATGAAGAGATATTCAAAATAAGGAAGAAAAAAAATATCTCTCATGTGGAAATTATAGTCACAATTTGTGTCTTGATTGTGGAGCTTTAAATACCTATTTTATGGTGTTTATAGAGATTATTTATTATGATAATTTATTTGATTTTATCTCTATTTATATCATACAAGGGGAAAAATATAGTATAATAATTTTAAAAAACGGAGAATGTTATGAAAAGTAAATTAATATGGATACCTCTAGCAGGTTTGTTGTTTTTAGGATGTACTAAAACAATAAAAATAGACAATAGACCACAAGTTCTACATGAAGAGCCTGTTGTGTACCATGAAGTAGCCCCAACTTATGAATTAGAACCTGTACATGAACAAAGAGTTGTTAGTAATGAACCCCCTTATGTAGAAGAACCAATTGCTGTTGCAAGTATAAAACCTTTTAATATTTCACCTTTAGATGCTTACGATAAAATTTATGAAAATCCCAATATATTGATTTTAGATGTAAGGACAGCAGGTGAAATACCTCAAGATGGGAAGATTGCTAATTCAGTTTTGATACCTCTTCAAGTTTTAGGTCAGAAGTTAAATCGTTTAGACAAATCTAAAGAGATAATCGTCTATTGTCATACAGGTAATAGAAGTTCAGAAGCAACCAAACTGTTACGAAGAAATGGATTTGATGCTGTTAATATGAAAGGGGGCATTCAAGCATGGAAACAAAACCATTTAGATGTCAAGTGGAAATAAGTATTGATAAAGCTGAGTAAAAGGAGAGCTTTGTGATAACTTCATCTATAGATTTTGGAACAACCAACTCTGTTGTAGGCATTAACGATAATGGAAAGATAGAGATGATAGCACTAGGAAAAGAGAGTGTTGAGACCAAAACGGTGTTATTTTATAGTTTTGAAGATAAACAGTTTTATGTGGGGGATGAGGCTCTTGATGAACTAAAGCTTGATACTTTGGGGCGTTATTTAGTAGCTTTAAAATCTTTTTTAGGAAGCAAAGATAGCATTGAAACCACGTTAGGGACTACGACATACTCTTTAGAGGAGTTGATTTCTATTATCATTAGACGTTTTAAAAATGTTATGGAAGCTAAAGTAGGGCAGAAGATAGACAAAGTGGTGATGGGGAGACCTGTACGATTTAATGACGATGATGACTTTTTAGACCAACAAGCCCAAGAGCGTCTTGAACGAGCAGCTTTACAAGCAGGGTTTAAAGAGGTAGCCTTTCAGTATGAGCCGATAGCTGCTGCATTGGCTTATGAGCAAAGTATTCAAAAAGAAGAACTTATTTTAGTGGCTGATATTGGTGGTGGAACGACTGATTATTCGGTTATTCGTGTGGGAGGTACAACAAATAAGCAAGATAGAAAAGAAGATATTTTAGCCACTCATGGTACGTATGTAGGTGGGAACAGTTTTGATACAGAGGTTATTAAAAAATTTGTGGTTTCTCATTTGGGAAAGGGTTCACTCTACAAAAATATGGGAAAAGAGATGGAGATAGGTCCAGCTTTTTACAGTGACTTTTCAGAGTGGCACCGTTTTCAAAAAATGTACGATAAAAGTGTGTTACAAGCCATTGAGAAGTTGATATACATGGCATATGACAAAGATAAAATAAGTAGACTTTTAGAGCTTATAAAAGAGGGGCTTTACTTCTCTTTTTCTGAAAAAATTATTGATGCAAAGATTCAACTCTCTTTTGATGAGGTGACAACTATTGATATGAATATATTTAAAAAGCCGTTTACTGAAGAGATAAGACGAGAGGCATTTAATGCTGTGATTGCTCATCATGTTCAGAAGATAAAAACAACACTCGATGAAACCATGAAAATGGCAAATATAAGTTATGAGCAGATAGACAAAGTTTTTTTAACAGGTGGTTCAACCTTGGTTCCTGTTGTTAAAAATATCTATAGAGAGTTGTTTTCTGAAGAAAAGATAGTTCATACCGATGTTTTTTCTTCTGTGGGGTATGGATTGGCAATTTATGCTGGGGAAGTTTGGAAGGAAGCTTAATCTAGTTAAGAAAGTTATGAGTTGAAGTATATTTCAAAGGAGATTTATTACATTAAGGTGCAAGTATCAAGTTTTCAACTCATAAAATAGAACCTACAAAGGAGATTTCGTTGTTCTACGTCTTTCATGTTTGTATTATAAGCTATAATTACAAACGGTTGAACAATCAACGGTTAACAGAAAATTAATAGATAGGAAAAATAGATGTTAAATATAAAAAATATACTTTTGCTACTTCATGCAGTGGTGTTGGTAATGACACTCTCTATAGTGATTTTACCAGATATCTGGATGATAAAAGTAGTCGGTGGAGCAGATGGAATTAAAGGGATTGCTTTTCCTCTTATTTGGACAGTTTATGCTGTAATGGTGTTTATTGCTTCTGGTTTTACTTTTTCTTGGTTGATTAAAAGAAAGTAGAGAGAGATGAAAGAGAAAAACATTAAACAAATGTATATGGACAACAACGATAACTATAGTTCAAAGTGGGGTGCTTTTATAGCCAGTTTTCACTTGCATCACCAAACTCAAACATACAAAAATAACAATCTTTTTTTTATCTATTTTAATAAATCAGGGGCAAAGTTTTGGCTTGTGCCTTATTTATTGTTTGTAGTTGTTTTTTAGTACATTTTCTGTGGCTCCCATGCTTTTTGTTGGTACTTATACTTATAGGAATTCTCTCTACTGTAGCCGAAGTTTCGTACTATCTTTTCCATAATGGGAACTCAAAATTTATCTTCTTTTTACAAAAATATCGTATTTTACTACCCATGTCACACCATAGGCATCATCATGAAAAAGAGAATGAGGGTTATGCTTTTTTAAATGGAACAAGTGATTTTATTATAGATATGATTGCTAAAAAACTGTACAAAGGTTATAAAGATGGAACCGATAAGCATTTTGAAACTTATGAGGATGAAGGTACATTAAATAGGGCTAAGTGAGATGCTAAGAAGAGAGCTGAGTCAAAGATAGGTATAGCAAAAGGTGAAAAAATACTAGATAAAATTATATTTAAAAATTTAAAATCAATATGATATAATCAATAGATTAAAGCAAGGAATAGAGTAATATGAAAATAGAATCTTTAAAAAAAGATGAGCTTATAAAATATGCTAAAACTTTAGATATAACAATTGCGAAACAGAGTAAGAGTGAGTTAATTAAAGCTATATATCTGTATCGTAGAGATAAAATTGACAAAGCCATTGCTTTTGGAGATGATGTAGAATTATTGAAATCAGAAATTTTAAAAATAGCAGATGAATATGCTTCTAATTTAAATAGTAAGATTATTAATCGTAGAGAAGAGATGAAAAAGGATGACAACTCTCATTATTTAATTTACCAAGTATTAGGAATTTCATTTAATGAAGGTGTGTTGATTGATGAGTATCAGAATACGGGTCGTTTTTTATATAAGTATGCAGGTTCTTTTCTTGAAGAGGTGGCTTCAAAATTGCTTGGACGAAACTACATAGGTATAGATGAATCTATTGATGCTGTTGAGTTATCTTTAATGCGTATAGAAAACCCAGTTAAAACAGAGTCAAATCTTTTGAAAAAAGGAAGAGATGCGTATGTTAATGTAGATAAAGAAGCATTGGCTCTTTTGCAAGGTATTGAGTATAATGCTGTTCAGAGAAATAAAGGAATTGATGCTATTTTGGTAGAGACTTATGAAGATTCACCTGTACTTGTTCGTGTTCAAAAAAAGAGTGAAACCATTGCTCAGTCAGCACAACATTTGATTAAAGCAATGAAAATCAAAAAATCAAAAAAATCTATGCTTATTCAAACACAGAAAAATGATTTACTTGATGAGAAAGTTGAATATGATGGAGTTGTTATATTAGAGTCTCCTTCATTGGCTATGCTGAAATATTTAGATTAGTACTAGGTAGAGTAAGATGAAAAAACTAGTAAAATTATTTATACTATTACTGCTAAGTAGCAAAGCACAAGCCCTACCAAAAGGTTTTGTACATATAGAAAATGAGATTCCAACCATAGATTTAGATATTCGATATTATGGTTCAGACAATTTTATAGGTCAACCTATAGATGGCTATTTGGCTCCTACGGCTATTTTAAGTGTAGAGGCTGTGAGTGCTTTAGCAAAGGTACAAAAAGAGTTAAAAGCTTTTGCTTTGGGGCTTAAAGTATTTGATGCTTACCGACCTCAAAAGGCTGTTGACCATTTTGTACGTTGGGGGAAAGCGTTGACAGATGTGAAGATGAAAAATGAGTATTACCCCACCGTAGAGAAGAGAAACCTTTTTAAAGAGGGCTACATTGCTAAACATTCGGGGCATAGCCGTGGAAGTACGGTTGATTTAACGCTTATAGATTTAAAGAGTAGGGCAGAGCTTGACATGGGTTCTACGTTTGATTTCTTTGGGAAGCGTTCATGGGTGAAATATGCAGATATTTCAGCCCCACAACGAGCGAACAGAATGTTGCTTCATAACATTATGCTCAAACATAAATTTAAATCTTATCCTCAAGAGTGGTGGCATTTTACTTTAAAAAATGAGCCGTATAAACGCTATTTTAATTTTGATGTAAAGTAAGTTTAATAGACAACCTTAGTAACACTTTTAGCCTTGTCATCACTTAAATCTTCAACTATAGAAGAGCCATTAAACAAAATGGTATAGGGTTTGTTTCGTAAAACTTTCCCTTCTCCATTACGTTTTAACATATCTACCTCTACTGCCCAACCTTTCCAAGATTTATTATTTTTTTGGGCTTTATAGGGTCTGGAAAAAACAAACTTTATGCTGTCGCCTCGGTCTGCTCTTTTAGACAAGTACTTTCTAATAGTGTCACGATAATTTTTTGGAGGTTTTCCATACGCATCTACTTTTGATGCCTCTTTTATACTAGTCACTTCTGCTACTTTAGGAGTTGGTACTACTCTCTCTATGATTTCTGTAGTACGAGATGGTTCTATGAGTTCAACAGGCTCTTTTTTGGTTCTAGTAGGTCTTTTAACTTTGGTAGGAGTTTTTTTCTTTTTGGGCGTTTTAGCTCTTTTGATGGCTTTACCAAGTGAGGGGGTAGTTGTTGCAATGGCTGTGGTTTGGATGACTTGTTTAGGCTGAGATATGTTCTGCATGGGTGTACATCCTAAAAATATGAGGGAAGAAATTGTTATAGTTATATAATAAAGTAGTTTCATAATTTTTCCTTTTTTGGAATTATAGCGAAATGATATTTCTATTTAGTAAAAATAAAAAAACTACTCATAAGCTTTCTGAAACCATCTATAATAAACAGCAGTAAGCAAGAACCCACTTCCCATAACTATAGTAATATAGTTCAACTCCATTCCCATTTTGGCAGCGTATCCTACAAAAAGTGTAACCATTATGTTGGTGGTCATGAAAATCATGTCGTTGTAGGCTATGACTCTTCCGAGGTATTGGCTCTCTATCTCTTGTTGTAGGAGGTAGTAGGTGTATGACCATAATGAGGTAGAGAGTAGACCTACGATAACAATGCCTATAAGTGAATAGCTAAAGTTGTTTTGTATAAATGACCATAAAATAATAAGCAAACCTTGTAGGGCAAAGAAGTAGTGTAGGTTTTTTTCATTGATAAAACGGCTAAAGAGTAGGGGACCCACTGAGAGACCTATGGCTCTACTGGCATTTATCCACCCTATGGCTAGGGGAATAGCGATAATGTACTTATAGTGCAAGTCTGCTAAGAGGGTGACTAAGGTATCAAAAGCAGTAAAGCCCAAGCTTGAGTGAATGATAATAAGATGTAGAAGTTTTTTATGATTTTTCAGATAGACAAATCCACTCTTCATCATCTCCATGGCTGACTCAGTGTGTTTGGTAGGTTTTAGTGATATATGTAAGCCTAACAGAACAAAAGAGGCGATAACATAGAGAATGACATCTATCATAAATGTTGTATCGTAATCAAAATAGTAAGTCACTAATCCACCCAGTGCCATACCTACTGCGAAACAGACCGACCAGACAATGGAGTGAATCTCATTAGTGTTTTTAAGTATCTCTCCTTTTAAAATTTTTGGGAAAAGTGCCATCTCTGCTGAGAAGAGTGTAGACGCTGCTAGGGAGCGAATGAACAAAAATAGCATTAGCCACCCGATACTATCAATAGAGTTAATGGTCATAAAAAGTAGGGTCATAGCTATCTCTATGAGAAGCAGAACTTGCATCAGTTTTTTAAACTCTATACGGTCAATAATCCAACCAGATATGGGTGCTAATAAAATGGCAGGAAGCATTATCATCATAAAGACATAAGCAATAGCCATCTCAGAGGCTCCATACTCTACCAACATAGAGGCTATGGCAACTTGGGAGAACCAACTTCCAAAGTAGGAGATAAACTGAATGAGGGTTAGTCTGGCAACAACAGGGTGCTTAAGGGTCTCTAAGTAGGTCATAGAGCCACATTTCTGTGGGCTAAGCATGTTGGGTACTCTCTTAGCTGTGCTGATTGTTCTGCATACGCTGTTATCTTCTCTTCATGTAGATTTTCTAGGTAGTTTAAGTCTCTTTTTCCTTGAACAGAAGCATCAATGAAGTTAAGCTCTATCAGTTGTTTTACAATAGCATCCATCATATCCATCACAGAAGAGACTTTTACAATTTCACACCGTGCATAATGTTCGGCAGGAAAGGAGACCTCTGCTACACGTAGGGTAGGGTCATCTCCTGGAATCTGTTGAGCTCCAAAGAGGGGTTTTCCTCCTACGGTAGCTGTCTCAAAGGCAGGAATAAACTGTGCTATGTGCCTAATAGCAGAGCTTGTTCTCTCTTCTACCTCTTCTTTACTCCATGACTCTTCGATTTTTTGCATAAAACTTTGAGCCAGTTCGGGTTGACAACTTAAAGGAGTGTTTGAAACCAAACCCCCTTTATAAAGGGTGATATTTTCAGTCATTCCATGTAGCTGAAAGTAGCCTCCGGGGTAGGGTGTAAACTGTCCCATGCCTTGTGGTGTACCACGCTCACCATGAAAGATAATTTCAGGAAATAGGGTCTTTTTATAGCCGTCCCATTGGCTTACATAGGCAGCTTTAAACTCTACCATTTTTTTACAAGGAACTTTAACCAAGTCGTCGATTTTTCCTGTTCTAAACCCTGCTGCATTGATAAGGTAGTCAAAATACTCTTCTTGTTTTTTACTGTTTTTTGTGTAACATATTTTCCATCTGTTATTATCGTTTTTTCGTAAACTGTTTACCGTAGTTTCAGTATGAAGTGTAACATTTGAAAGCTCTTCTAAGGCTAAGGTTGCTCCCCCTGCTAAACGGAAAAGATTTAGCCCGTACTCTTGTACCATCATGAGAGGAAACTGTATTTTGTCGAGGTCAATGTTTTGTGCTACGGGTATCATCCACTCATCAGCATTACTTGGTGTTTCTACTGTTTGGCGTTCTTTAAGAGCCTCTAACGCTTCTCTTTCATAGAGTTTATAGTAGTCAGCACTCTCACCTAAAACTTTATTATTTTCATCATCTCTAATAAGCTTTTCATATTCACTTTTAAGTAATTCTAATCGAGGGAGAAGGTTTTTAGGTTTGCTTTTATCGTTTAGAGGAAGAGCAATAACAGTAGGACGGTAATCGACTACAAAAGGGTAAAAACGTAAAAAATCAATAGATTGTTTTAGGAGTTTAACGCACTGTTCATCTGATATTTCACGATAGAGGTTCCCTCCAGCATGTAAGTGACAAAAAGGAGGACCCGAAACCAAACTTGGTTCTTTTTCAAAAAGGGTAACATTTAAACCCATTTGACCCAAATAAACAGCTGCTGTTGAACCAGCAACTCCACCACCGATAATAGCAATATTACTTTTTTTTAACATCATTTATCCTAAATTTATATGGTGCTGAGTATATCAGCAAACTCATCAAAAACAAAGTTTGGTTTATAAACAGCAATATCTTCTCCATAGTTGTACCCATAGGTAAAACCGATGCTTTGCATACCACAAGCATTGGCTGCAAGTATGTCGTTTTTAGAGTCACCAAGCATTAGAGCATCTTTAACGTCTACACCCAATGTTTTACAAACATGTAATAGTGGCAAAGGATGGGGTTTTTTCTCTTCTAAACTGTCACCACCTAAGACAAGCTCAAAGAGGTCTGAAAGTTCTAAAGCTTTTAAGATAGGTTCTACAAAGGCAAAAGGTTTGTTAGTAACAATGGCTAAACGGTAGTTCCAGCCATTTAACATGGTGAGTACATTTTTTACATCGGGATAGGTGATGGTCTCTATGGCTAAGTTTTTAGCATAAAAATCTAAGAAAATTTCTAAAGCCTTTTCAAATAAGAGTGGGTCAATGGTCTCATCTATGGTGCTACTTCCTGATAAAGCTCGTTTTACCAGTGTTTGGGCACCATTCCCCACCCAGTAGTGAATGGTATCGGTAGAAAAAGTATCACGGTTAAGTGTTTTAAGCATGTGGTTAATCGCCAATGCCAAGTCAGGAGAGCTATCTATAAGTGTACCATCTAAGTCAAATATAAAGAGTTTTTTATGGGTAAATTTCAAAATTGGAACCTTGCTTGTGTCATTTTTTTGAAGTATACATTGTGTAGCTTAATGGTATATGAATAGAAGCAACGTAGGTGTGACACGGTCACCTACGGTTAATGAGAAACCAAATTTTTCTCTTGGCGTAAAGAGTAAATCTCATTTAACAATTTTTTTGTTCTCTTCTCTCTATGCTTTTGTAAAATAGCTTCTGCTTGATAAAGAGACAAGCTATGTTGATCATAGTAACGAACTCCGTCGATAATAGAAGAGGCTAATTTTAAATTATAGCTACCCTCATGGTACTGGTTCAATTCGGTATAGAGCTTTACTAAACCTAAGTGAAATTTTTGTGCCAACTTAGTTTTTCTTTGTTGCATATAGAAAGAAGCTAAATCACTAAAAATTGTAGCGACATAGTCACCATACTCTAATGGATTCTCTTCAGCTAAGGAGATGTAGTAATTAAGAGCTTTTTTATAGGCTAATAGAGCATTATTATATTCATGTTTTGAGTTGTAAATGTTGGCTAAATTATGAAAAGTCATGGCAAGATTTTCTTTATAAAGGTCAGGTTCTTTTTCATAACGTTCTAACAAAAACTCAAGAGCTAAAAGATAAGCTTCTTCTGCTTTGTTTTGTTTGTTGTTTTTTAAGTAGAGTGAGGCAAGGTTATAAAGTAGGGTACTAAGTTCTGCTTTATAAGCATTTGACTCATGAGTGACCAAATGTTTATATATTATTAATGCTCCTAAATATGCATCTTTGGTTTCGTGAAACTTATCTTGTTCATTACAAATTATGCTTAGGTGATTATAGATATTTAGTATTTTTATTTGAGACGCTTGAGACTCTTCTTTAGGCAAATTTTTATATATTTTTAGTGCTTTATTATAATAATATTCTGATTGAGCATATTTATATTCTCTTCTATATAGATTTGCTATATCTGTATAATTTGTTGCTAAAATATAGATATATTTTTTGGGATTAGTATCAAATAGGGCTCTTCTAATTAAAATACTTTTTTTATAGTTGTTTATGGCTAAATCATATCTATTTTCTTCTTTATAAATAATGGCTAATGAATTTAATATTTCAGCTATAAGAGGTAGCTGTTTATTTTTATTGATGGTGGATAACTCTTGACGAAATTTTAAAGCTTTAACATATGTCTTTTTTGATTTCTCATATACGCCTCTTTCTTTATATTCATCTGCTAAGTTGTTAAGAGCGTTTGCTATATTTTCTTCTATGATTGTGTCTAAATTATACATTATGATTCTCCCTCAATAATTTAACTTAATATATGATACTAATTAAATGTGTAAAAAAAAGTATAGTTAAGAGGCTTTTTATAGTTTTTATTAAAAATTCCTAATAAAACATATTAAAACTAATAATAAATAATACTCTAAAATATAGAAGATATTAATTTTAATATTTTTTCATTAAAAACAATATCATAGACTTTTTATAGAAATTAATTGTATAATGGATAAAAAATAATTTATAAAATATAGAGGGTAACTCATGCAAAATAACAGAATGGTAAATGATACAGTTTATGGGCATATACCTTATTCAGGTGTAGAAGAGAAGTTTTTACAAAGTAAAATAGTTAACCGTCTTATGTTTGTCTCTCAAAATGCTTTAGCATACTTTGCTTTTCCTTCTATTACGACGAAGCGTTATATTCACTCTTTAGGAACCATGCATGTTGCTTCTTATATGTTTAAGTATTCGCTTATAAATGCTTCGAGTAAAAATCGTTCTAAGTTCTTAAAAGATGCACGTCGTTCTATTAAAAAACTTATAAAAGAGAATGGGCTAGATATTGAACTTAAATCTTTAACAATAAAAGATAGAACGCTTTTGACCTTCTCTACCTCTTTTGCCGAAAAAGAGAATATGACATATCTTATTTTACTACAAGCACTGCGTTTGGCTGGACTTTTACATGATGTAGGGCATCTCCCTTTTTCTCACCAAACAGAGTATGCTTTAAAACGACTCTATATCTCTATAAATAAGATAAAAACACCCAACAAAGAGCAGAAAAAGTTTTTGAAATTTTATAGAGATATTACTAAAAATGGTGAGATGGTTCTGCATGAGAGTGTAGGCTATGAGTACTTAGATATGCTCTTCAACTATGAAGTATCTGAACAGAGTTATAGCAGTAAAGAGTTGGTGAAGCTTTACTATTTAATCGTTAAAAATATATTTGACGATGTAGTAACAGAGGAGTTCTCCTATAAAACTTTACATCAGTATATAGCCTCTACCGTTGATGCTGATCGTATAGACTATATCAATCGTGATATGTTGGCTAGTGGGTATATTTCTACTTCGGCAGACCTACTTCGTATTACTCGTGAAGCCATTTTAATAAAAGAGCAAAAAGAGTTTAAACTCTCGTTTATGACCTCTGCACTTTATGATATAGAGCATCTTTTAGAGAGCCGTTTTAACCTCTATAAAAAAGTTTTTTTTACTCATAACATAAGCCGTTTAGATACGCTGTTAGAAAAGGTTATTACTTTTTTGGCAAAAGATTATCTCTTAGTTGTGCCTAAAGACAAACTTCTCTATCAGACCATTGCGATGATGTGGAAGTTTAATGCTGAGAAGAATCCCTCTAAACAGTTAGATATTATTTCTCAACTTGATGAGAACTGGTTAATATCTCTTTTTAAAAAAGAGTACTTTAAAATAAAGTATCAACTTACGTTAACCTATCAAGAACGTTACTATTTAGCAGCTTTTGAAGACATACTCTTTGGTAAAAATATCTTTAAAGCCAACTGGAAAAACCTATCTGAGTTTTACAATACTTTGGGGCTTAGTAAAGAGGAGCGTTTTCTTTTTAGGGAAAAGTTTGGAGTTATTACAGGAGAACAGAGAAAGAGACTAGAAGAGAGTTTAGAGAAGCTTAGAGAGATGTATAGCAAGGGAGATAACTACTATGCCTATTCTATTATCTCTTTGTCCATTGGTTTAGATAAAAACTTTCTGCTCTATGATGGAAAAAAAACTGTACTTATAGATGAAATCTCTACTGTTAGAAAAAGGTTAAAAGTCTCTCGTGCAAACTCTGTACCATTTTTTATATTCTCAAATCAAAAAAAACTACCTAAAGAGATGAGAGAGAGGTTAAAAGAGATTTTGTTTGAGGTGTTTTAGTTCTTCTTGTATTTAAATTGTATGCATAGCTCTTTATTTGAATATAAATGGTTCAATATTATAGATATAAAGTATATTTTTCATATAATATTGTTAAATATAAATATGATTTGGAAAGTACTTTGATTTTAAAAGAAAAAAGAGATAAATTTATAAATTTAACAAAGCAACAACTCATTGGAACTAAATTAAAAGAGAATCTTTTAGTTGGACAAAAACCTTTAGATAGATACTTTACAGGTTTTCTTTTTCCTATTTTAGAAGGAGAAGAGGGATTTGACTCAGAGAGTGAATTTAAAGATGAAGAGGAAGTTCAATTAGTAAAAAAAGAGAAGAGATATATTCCTCCCTCTTCAGCAGGTTTTTCATTTTTTATTGTGGGTGCAGATATTA
>JALUMR010000024.1 GCA_027055805.1 Campylobacteraceae bacterium | reverse complement strand
TTATGTAAGCTGTTGTGTCTTAAATTTACCTGCTGAAAGTTCTGTTAAAAAATCTTCTAAAGAGTAAATTTCTCTGGCTTCACTGGTCATAAGGTGAATCAAAATATCGCCCAAGTCGATTACCACCCAATCTTCACTCTCATCTACATGTAAAAAATCTTCACCCAAAGGTTTAAGCTCTACTTTTAACTGTGTCGCTAATGATGCTGAATGTTTAGCACCTAAAGAGTTTGCAATAATTACTCTTTTTGCTAAATAATCTACATTTTCTAAATTAAATGACTCTATCTCTTCTGCTTTTTTACTATCTAAAAACGCTACTATACGTTCTACTCTTTCATCCATGTTCATCTATGGTCTGTCCTTCACGATGTTGTTTCGTATTTGTGTTGAGCTTATATCTGCATCTATCTCTAAGATTTTGCATGCTCTTAATTTTGAGGTATCTACTTCATACCCTCTTCTTGTAGCAACTACCCATGTAATTTGCTCATTTATGCTTGTGAAATTATACCATTTATCAATTGAAGCAAGGTTATCAGCTCCAATTATCAGATATTTAACCTCATATTCTTCTTGAAAATAAGCTAAACTCTTTGCAGTAGGGGTTGGATTTCCCTCATTAATCTCAAAATCACTCACTTTTACATCTGAAAACTCTTCAAACATCTCTTTTGTCATTTTCAGCCGTTGTTCAGTATTAAAATATGAACCCGTTTTAAACGGGTTTAAAAAAGTAGGAACCACGATTACTATGTTAATTTTCAACACATTTAATGCCTCCGAAACAACCTTTTTATGTCCAATGTGTGGAGGGTCGAAACTCCCCCCAAAAACTGCAACACTCTCTTTAGTATTTTTAAACAACCAATAACCTCAACTAATGTAAACTATAAAGAATTTTATCATATTAAACTAAAGGTGTAAATAAATGGCTGTTAAAGTTGCTATAAATGGATTAGGACGAATAGGTAGATGTGTCGCAAGAATTATTGCTGATAGAGATGATATTGAGTTGGTAGCTGTTAACGCCAGTGGAGCTGAAAATATTATTGAATATGGTCTTAAATATGACTCTGTTCACGGTACAAGAAAAGATGTCTCTGTAAAAGATGGTTATGTCTATATTGGTGATACCAAAGCAAAACTTTTTGGAGAGCGTGAACCAGCAAAAATTGACTTTGTAGGGTGTGGTGCTGAAGTGGTTATAGAGTGTACGGGTGTCTTTTTAACCCAAGAGTCAGTTCAGCCATATCTTGATAGTGGAATTAAAAAAGTTCTCTTCTCTGCTCCTGCAAAAGATGACACAGCAACCTTTGTAATTGGTGCAAATGAAGATGAATATGCTGGTCAAACTGTTGTTTCAAATGCTTCTTGTACCACCAATGGTCTAGCACCTGTAGCAAAAGTGCTTGATGATGCTTTTAAAATCGAGTCTGGTTTAATGACCACGATTCACTCATATACTGCATCACAACCTATTTTAGATGGGAAACATAAAAAAGACCCAAGAAAAGGTCGTTCAGGTGCAACAAACCTCGTACCAACAACAACTGGTGCTGCTAAAGCTATAGCAAAAGTACTTCCACAACTAAAAGGAAAACTTAACGGTCAAGCCATTCGTGTTCCTACGCCTGATGTCTCTATGGTTGATTTAACCGTAAACCTTGAAAAAGAGGTAACTGTTGAAGAGGTACAAGCTGCCTTTACAAAAGCCAGTGAAGGTTCACACAAAGGAATTTTAGGTGTAGATGTTGAGTATAGAGTGTCTCAAGACTTCGTAGGTGAAGAGCAGAGTTCAGTAGTAGCCATGGACACCATTCAGGTAATCGGTGGGAATATGGTAAAAGTACTATCATGGTATGACAACGAATGGGGTTACTCTGTACGTTTGGTAGACATGGCTGTACACATTTCAAAATAGATACATTATATTACAAAGGAGAAAAACATTGAAAACAATTAAAGATTTAGATATAACAGGTAAAACTGTATTTATAAGATGTGACTTTAACGTTCCAAAAGATGAAGATGGAAATATTACTGATGACAGAAGAATTCGTGGGGCATTACAAAGTATTCGTTACTGTTTAGACCGTGACTGTAAAGTTATTTTAGCTTCACATTATGAACGACCAGAACCAGGTGTATATATAGAAAAATACTCTTTAAAGACTGTGGTAACAAGACTTAGAACCTTACTCAAAATAGCAGACAACATTACCTTGGCAAAAGATGTTATTGGAGAAAATACAAAAGCAAAAGCAGCAGCACTTGAAGCTGGTGAAGTACTTGTACTCGAAAACCTTCGTTATGAAGCTGGTGAAACAAGTAATGATATAGAGTTGGCAAAAGAGTTAGCATCTATGGTAGACATTTACATTAACGATGCCTTTGGTGCTTGTCACCGAGCTCATGCCTCCATAGATGCAATGGCTAGACTTTTTGATGCTAACCATAGAGCAGCTGGATTTCTACTGGCTAAAGAGGTAAACTTTTTTGACAAAACATTAGCCGACCCTATTCGTCCATTTGTAGCAGTGGTAGGTGGTTCTAAAGTTTCAGGTAAACTTGAAGCACTCAGACAACTTTTGGACAAAGTAGACAAAGTAATTATTGGTGGAGGAATGGCATTTACATTCTTAAAAGCACAAGGTTATGAAATTGGTAATTCATTGGTTGAAGATGAACTTCTTGATGAAGCACGTACCATTATGATAAAAGCTAGAAAAAAAGGTGTAAAGTTTTACCTACCTGTTGATATCATAGTTGCACCTGAATTCTCAGATACGGTTCCTTCTAAATACGTTTCATCACAAGAAATTCCAGATAATTGGATGGGACTGGACATTGGACCAGCATCATCAAGACTCTTCCGTACAGTTTTAAATGATGCACAAACTATTATTTGGAATGGACCAATGGGTGTTTATGAAATGGATAAATATGCTAAAGGTAGCCTAAAAATGTCTCATAATATTGCTGATGCCAATGCAACAACCATTGTAGGTGGTGGAGATACAGCAGATGTTGCTCTAAGAGCAGGAGATGTTGAAGAGATGACATTTGTTAGTACAGGTGGGGGAGCTAGTTTAAATCTTTTAGAAGGTAAAACACTTCCTGGAATTGAAGCTTTAAAGGCATAAAAACCGTAGGGTGTAGTCCCCGACTACACCGTCAAATATACAGTGGAATAATATACTATTTCAAATACAATAACACGGTGTAGTCGGGGACTACACCTTACAAAGGCGAACATGATATACGCAGCAAATTTTAAAACAAACCATACTAGAAAATCAACTGAAAACTATATTGAAGACCTTCAAAGAAGGCTGGTAGATAAAAATGAAGAAGACAGAGTTTTTGTCTTCCCACCACTGACAGCACTCGATGCCTATGAAGGAGACTTTACCATAGGAGCTCAAAATGCTTATCCTGTAGAGAGTGGTGCATACACTGGTGAAGTGGGTGTAGAACAACTTGCAGAGTTCAATATCAATACCATTCTTATTGGTCACTCTGAAAGACGTGATATCTTAGGTGAGTCACAAGAGGCAGTAGCTAAAAAATTTGCTTTCTTCAAAGAGCAAGACTTTGAAATTATCTACTGTATTGGTGAATCACTAGAGATACGAGAACAAGGACTTGAAGCTGTCATGGAACATTTGGTTTCTCAGTTTGAAGGTATCGATACAACTTACGAAAAGTTCATGGTTGCCTACGAGCCTATCTGGGCTATTGGTACAGGACGTACAGCTTCTGTAGAAGAGATAACCATGACCCATGATGCACTTAAAAAAGTTGTTGACAAACCCCTACTCTATGGTGGAAGTGTAAAAGGAGAAAATATTGCCCAGATAGCTGCTATAGACAATGTAGATGGTGTTTTGGTAGGTGGAGCTTCACTTAAAACTGAAACTTTTTTAGAGTTGGTTTTACATTAAAATCCGTAGGGTGTAGTCCCCGACTACACCGTCAAAACCAAATAATGAACTTCATAAAATACTAAAATCTATAACACGGTGTAGACGGGGTCTACAC
>JALUMR010000023.1 GCA_027055805.1 Campylobacteraceae bacterium | reverse complement strand
GAACCCAGAAGTCAAGCCTCCCATCGCCGATAATACTTATCCTGTCTGGATTGGGAATGTAGGTCGCTGCCTCTTTGAGTTTCTTTCTTTTTCTTATTTCTTTTTTTTCCTTTACGGTTTTTTATTTATCAATTTTAAATCAGCAATATTACAATTGCCAATCTATATTTTCTTCCCCTTTTGAAACAAGAAAACTATTAGTCCGTGAAAAAGGTTTACTCCCAAAAAATCCTCTATATGCAGAGAGTGGTGAGGGGTGAGGACTCTTAATTATCATGTGTTTAGTTGTATCTATAGAACTTCCTTTTTTCTGTGCATAAGCTCCCCACAATATAAAGACAATATTGTCACACTCTTGATTGACTACTTCAATAATTTTATCGGTAAATTGTTCCCATCCTTTTCCTTGATGACTGTTTGATTTTCCTGCTTCAACAGTTAAAACAGCATTTAAAAGAAGTACACCTTGCTCTGCCCATGGTTGTAGATAGGGGGTATGAAAGTTGTCTATACCTAAGTCATCTTGTAACTCTTTATAGATGTTTATAAGTGACTTTGGAAGAGGTCTTATCTCGGGTATGGCAGAGAAACATAGACCATGAGTATGACTAATAGTGGGGTAGGGGTCTTGACCTAAGATAACTACTTTAACTTTGTCAAGTGGTGTTGAGTTTAGAGCGTTGAACCAAAGAGAGTTTTTGGGAAGAATGGTTTTGCCTTGTTCTTTTTCTGCTTGTAGAAAGTTTTTAAGTGTTTGCATATAGGGTTGCTGAAATTCATTTTCTAAATGTTTGAGCCATGAAGCTTCTAAATTAATATTGCTGTGCATTTTTTTATCTTTTTTCAAAATTATACTATAAATACGATACAATACGTAACTTTTTATAATAGGATTTATCGTGTCAAAAAAGATTGCATCAGCTAGAATAACAGAATCAAGTTCACAACTACTACAAGAGTTAAACAACTCATTACCCTTTGATAAAGTACTTTATAGAGAAGATATAGAGGGTTCAAGAGCTCATGCTTATATGTTAGCAGAGCAGGGGATTATTTCTAAAGAAGATTACCAACAGATAGAAGATGGTCTTGTTAAGATATATAATGAAGTTGAGTCAGGAACATTTTTACTTGATGGAGATGATGAAGACATACATATGGCTATTGAAGGTCGGCTTACAGACAAGATAGGTGATGCAGGTAAACGTCTACATACAGCACGAAGTCGTAATGACCAAGTGGCTCTTGACTTTAGACTTTATGTTCAAAAAAATACACAAAAAATTGCCGATTTATTGCTTTTAAATATTGAAACACTTTTAAAAGTTGCCAATGAAAATACAGAAACACTTCTTCCTGGAATGACACATCTACAACATGCTCAGCCTATTAACTTTGCTTTTCATATGATGGCATATGCTAGTATGTTCAAACGTGATTATGAACGATTTACCTCTTCATATGAACGTAACAACTACTCTCCAATTGGTTGTGCTGCTTTAGCAGGTACTCCTCATCCTATTAATCGTAAAACTACAGCCGAAAAACTTGGTTTTAAAGCTCCAACCTTAAACTGTCTTGACACGGTTAGTGACCGTGACTTTGCGTTAGAAATTTTATTTAATATCTCAACAATGATGATGCACATGAGCCGTTTAAGTGAAGAGCTTATTTTATGGTCAGCTTCAGAGTTTAAGTTTGTACGACTCTCTGACAAACATGCAACAGGTAGCTCAATTATGCCTCAAAAGAAAAATCCAGATATTCCAGAATTACTTCGTGGTAAAACAGGTCGAGTTAATGGAAATTTGGTTGCTTTGTTAACAGTTATGAAAGGTCTACCACTTGCTTATAATAAAGATATGCAAGAGGATAAAGAGGGTGTTTTTGATTCTGTAAAAACTGCACTTCTTTCACTTGAAGTACTTAATGAGATGATAGATGAAATGACTGTTAATGTGGAGCAGATGGAAAAGGCTTGTATGATAGGTCATCTATCAGCAACTGATTTGGCTGACTACTTGGTAAAAAAAGTTGGAATACCTTTTCGTGATGCTTATCATATTACTGGGAATGTTGTAAATATGGCAGAAGATAAAGGTGTTGATATATCAGAATTGACTTTAGACGAGTTGCAGAGTATAGACAATAGAATTTCTGTAGATGTCGTAGAACTTCTTGATAACCGTGCATCAATGAATGCTCGTACTTCAGAAGGTGGAACCAGTACAGTACGTACAGAAGAACAGATAGAGTCATTAGTTTCATGGTTAAAAACTCAAAAATAAGGATTAAAAATGTTTGGATTATTTAAAGCTAAAAAGCAGGTTATACAGTCACCTACAGATGGTCAACTGGTTGAGTTAGAGTCTGTTCCTGACGAAGTCTTCTCTACTAAACTTGCAGGAGATGGTTTAGCCATTATACCTACTAGTAATACTTTTGTAGCTCCTGTTTCTGGTCTATTAACTAAAATATTTTCAACCAATCATGCTTTTTCAATTCAAACTAACTCTGACTTGGAGGTATTAGTCCATGTGGGTTTAGATACGGTTAATTTAAAAGGAGAAGGTTTTAGGCGTTTAGCTCAAGAGGGAGATACTGTTTTAGTAGGTGACCCAATTATATCGGCAGATATTGAGTTTATCAAATCAAAGGGTAAAGATATTATAACCCCTATTGTTTTTAACCATGAGAAAGAGCTAACTTTATCAATTTTTAATGAACGAACAGTTCGTGAAGGTGAGTCAATTATAGAAGTAATATTTAAAAAATAGTGATAACTTTTAATCGTTTCCTTCTATGAGGAAGTAGGGACAAAATTATATGAAATTAAAAGTTATCTATGAGAGCTATTTAAAAAAAGGGAAAAAATAATTAACTCTCATGCAAGTATTATAGCCTAAATATAGTTGTTTGGTAGAATAAATAGCTAATATATTAAAATATTCTTAAAATTTTAATCTTATTTTATAATTTATATTATAGAATGTTGTATCTATTATTAATTTTAATAAAATTGATTAAAAGGTGTTAAAAACTTAAATATAGAGGGGGATATATTAGGTGAATTACTCAGTTACTTCAAACATCTTTTATTTCTCTGCCAACATCAGAAAAACTGTAAAATTGGCATGAGGTTTTTTGATGGTACTTGCCAGTTCAAAACGGATGTTTTTAAATCCAACTTTTTTGGCTATATTTTCAAGTGTTTTCCTTTTGAATCCATAATGAAATACACCTGTATTGTTACTATGGAATGAACCATCTTCTGAATCAAGGTCAGCTATGGCAATGAATCCATCTTTTTCTAACATAGTGTAAAGTTTTCTGAAGAGTGCTTTGGTATCTTGAAGATGATGTATGGTCATAGAGGAGATGATTCCGTTAAATTTTTCGTCAATGTTATCATGACTTAAATCCAACTCTAGTACTTCTGTTTTACATTCAAACTCTGAAGACTTCTCTTTAAATACTTCTAGCATAGAGGGAGAGTTGTCTACAGCTACAATGGTATGAACATAGGGTGCTATAAAGTAACTTAAAAGACCTGTTCCAGCTCCAAAGTCCATGATTTTCATATTTGAGTCAAGCTTAATATTTTTAATAATATATTCAGCTATGCCTTTTGCATTTTGTATTCTTTTTGAGTTCATGTCCCACGATTTTGATTTGTCTGCGAAGTTGTCAATTGCCATTGTATTACCTTAGTTTTTTTGACATTATATCTTATGTATTATTTCTAATCGTAATACTAAGTGTAAATATACAATAGAAGTAAAAAATAAAGAAAATAACCATTGGACAAAATACGACCAAAAGAAACACTATAATTCTCCTTGTAGGTCAAGTAGAGGTTACTTCTTACCCAACACTTCAACTGTTTATTAACCTCTACACTTACCTATAAAATTCGATGGACAAAGAGAACTTACTTCTGCTCCTTGGGGCGTTTTACTCTGGATAAAATTTAGTTCTCTACTTTCCATCACCTAAAAGAGAAAATGATGAATAAAGATTTAATAAAAATAGCCTTACGGCAAAATGCAATATATATATCAGATGATGATA
>JALUMR010000022.1 GCA_027055805.1 Campylobacteraceae bacterium | reverse complement strand
TTTTTCCGATATACCCTTTCCAAATATTTGTTTGAGCAAACATAGGGACTAAAAAAAGTCCTAGTAGGATTAAAAGTTTCATGTTAAATCTCCTTTGAATTAAAGATATTATACTTATTTCTTGCTTCTTTTTTAAACTTTTTGTTTTATTGAGTGAAAAGTATAGAAATATTATAACGATTAAATTAAAAGTTAATTGTTGCTATAATTGAAAATAAAAAATTAACAAAAAGAAAATCATATGATTAAGCTGGAACTATTAATATTTGAACATAAAATCGACGAAGTTAAAGAGGTATTGAGAGAAATTGGCATTAAGAAAATTTCTACATTTGAGGTTAAAGAGTATGGTGAAGGACATATACATAAAGAGGGATATCGTGGAGCACAATATACTGTTGACTTTATAACAAAAATCAATGTCTCCATTTTACTAGACTCTACTGAACGTTTAGACAAAATCCTTCATATATTATCAGTAGCAAATATTGAAGCTGATGTTTTAGTTTATGAAGTGATGCAAGGCTATACTATTTCAAAACGTGATTTAAGTAAAAGTGATTTTAATTTTTAGGTGAATCTAAGTGAAAAAAACATGTAAACATGCTAAAGGGAAATAGTAGGGTTTAAAACGATATAATTTTGGACGTACACTGTCCAAAAGGAGTTAATGATGAGCCAAAAATCAAGCCTATACCGAACCATAGAAATTTTAAAACACCTCAACGAAGGTAAAAAGCTCTGTGTTACGCAACTCTCTCAAATATATGAGGTAAGTGACCGAACCATTCGGCGTGATTTTGAGCTGATACGTGAACTTTTTGGAGATTTTATGTCTAAAGAGGGTGAGTGTTATCAAGCTTATAAAAAGGTACTTCTTGAAGAGGTGCTTTCTGCTACTGATTTGATGACTTTGGCAAACATCGTCAATATCTTTGGTATTACTTCTAAAGAGTCGGTTATTTCAGATAAAACTCAAGCACTCATTAAAAAATCTATGTCCGTTTATGACTTTAAATCACGCCCCTTTGAGAACATGAAAAATAGAGAAGTCATTAAACAGCTTGAACATGCTATTAAATTTAATAAAGAGGTGAAGATAGTCTATAGAACAGAACGCTTTGTGGGGAAGCGAAACTTTCACCCCTACAAAATACTTTTTCTTAACGAGAACTTCTACATCGTAGGTAAAAATGTTAGTAAATCTAATTTTGAATTTTTACGTATCTCCTTAGTTGACGAAGTTATAGCTACTAAAAAAACTTTTTTTGTACATAAAGACATAGTAGATTTTATAAAACGTATTCAAACACCTTGGGCTGTTTTTGGCAGAGACGAAACTACCGTTCGTCTACGTGTTGACAGTTCTATTCGCCATTATTTTATCTTGAAAAAGTATCTACCCAGCCAAGAGGTCGTGGCCCATTTTGACAATGGAGACATAGAGGTACAGTACAAAGTATCCAACCTAAAAGAGCTAGAGGAGTTGGTAATTAAGTGGTTACCCAAAATTCGTGTAATGTACCCTCGCCCTTTGAAGAAGTTGGTTAAAAAAAGTTTAGAGAAGAAACTAAAGGGGTTATTGGATTTTCACTAAATTTAGAAGAGATGTAATAGAAGAAAATTAAATAATGGTATAAATAATCTTCACACAATCTTGATAAACTCTTCATATACTTCAGTTACAAATAAATTATAAATGGAGTCCATATGACAACTTTAACCAAAACAGGATTGCTATCTTTAGTAACTTTAACACTTATAGGCTGTGGTGATACCTATTCATCAAAAGATTCAAATAATGATAACAACCGTTTAAAATCACTAAACAGAACTGTAAACTTTTTAACCGATACAGATGGTATGAGTCTCTATACCTTTGATAAAGATACTTTAAACCAAAGTAATTGCGATGCTGAGTGTCAAAAAATATGGCCACTTTTTGTAGGTGCTAACACCACGAGTGAAGATATAAAAGTCCTTGATGGTACAGACCATTTGGCATATAGGAAACATCCTCTTTATTACTTTGTAAATGATAATGCAATAGGTAATGTAAACGGTGATAATATTAAAAATGTTTGGCATTTACTCTATGCTCCTAAAAGTTCCAATGATTCACAAACTGAATATTCAGCAGAGACAATGACTCAAACATACTTAACCGATAAAGATGGAAGAACTTTGTATACCTTTGATAAAGATACAGAAGGAGTAAGTAATTGTTATGGAGCTTGTGAAGAGACTTGGCCTATCTATTATAATTCAAATGTTCAGAGTGTTCCCACTACTTTAAAAACATCTGATTTTACAACTATTTCTCGTGATGCGAATAAGTCCAAAACAGGCGTTTTAAAACAGACAGCGTATAAAGGAAAACCTCTTTATTATTTTACTCCAGATGCTAAAAAATCGGGTGTGACAAAAGGTGATTGGGTAAAAGGTGTTTGGCATGTGGTTGAAATTTCAGCACAAAAAACATCTACGGTAGTAGCTTCTCCTTATACTGCTGAAGCTGTAGAAAAAGGAAAAGTTATTTTTACAAATCCTGCTAAATGTTCTAGTTGTCATGGTGCTGATGGACAAACTAAACCTTTAGGTGTTGACAATATTATTGCAAGGTATGGAGACGCTGAACTTATTACAAAAAAGTTAAAAGATATGCGAGATAATGGCAACCCCAACAACCGAAATTCAGCAATGGTTTCTGTGGCTAGTGGACTCTCTGACGAAGCAATTATTAACCTTAGTGCTTTTGTAGCAACATTGAAAAAGTAGGTTATGATGAAAAAAATTATTACAATAGGCTCTATACTTTTAATGAGTCAATCTCTTATGGCATTTGAAGCAGGACAGTTGAGCTTAGATACACCAAATGTTTTGAAGAAAAATGAAGGCTCCTTCAATATTCGTCACCGTTTTTACGGTGAGATAGATGATGCTGAAAAGTTTTTTGGTATGGATGATGGTGGCAATATGTATTTGGCTCTTAAGTATGCCGTATCTGACAACCTTTTGGTTGGTGTTGACCATACCCGAGCCGAAAATGCTTATGGTATAGGAGTTGAGTATGCCCATGATTTTGATTGGATAAAAGCAGGAGTACGTGTTAATGGCTTTAGAATAAATAATGCAAATTTTGAAGATACTCAAAAAAGTTATATGCTCAATGGTTCATTGCAAACACCTAACTATTTTAACCATTTAAACTTTACTGCCAATATGGGGTATGATGGTTTTTATGAACATCAAATTTTTGGTTTTGGTGCTGACTTAAATGTTAATAACTTTATGTCATTTTTAACTTTTACTGAACAGGTTTCATTGTTGGCTGAGTATTATCCACAAGTTGATAAAATTGAAGGTGTTTCAGGTAAAAATGATGCCTATGCTTTTGGTGTGAAGTTTCAAACTTATGGACACCATTTTGAGGTATTAGCTACTAACTCTAGTAACATGGATGCTAGAACCATGGCTCTTGGTACAGATAATAATGATATGCATTTTGGGTTTAATATTAACCGAAAGTTTTGAATAGATATTATTTTATGTTCTTTCTTGATGCAATCTTGTTACAAGTAGAATTTGGCTAGATAGAAACATAGGTGCAAAAAAAGTTTGTGAAAGCACAACTGATAAAGCTTGTTTTGGGGATTATTATCAGTGGGGAAGAGGTTCTGATGGACATCAATTACGAACTAGTCAAGCAGTAGATGGAACAATTGATTTACTTGAAAAATCTGACAAATTCATGAAAGATGACCCCGAAGATGGTAGTTACTTCTCTAATGATGACTGGACAAATGCTAAAACAGTTGGAACAATGCGTTCTCGTTGGGAAAGCACTTCTGGAGATTTTGTGTGTCCTGTAAGTTATAGAGTACCAACAATTTCAGAAATTGAAGATGAAAGATTGAATACCTTATCGAATAACGAAATAGCTAATAATTTTCTAAAATTACCATTTGCTGGTGAAAGAAAGGCAAAACTTCCAAATGTAATATCTGGAGAAAAAAGAGATTTGACTCTATGGTCTTCTACTCCAGTATTTTTAGGTAATGATGCAAAAGCATTTAGAAGAAACGTTGTAAACAATTATCCTACTTTTACCAATGGAAAACTAGTTTATCCAAGTAGCGAGACAAGTATCTTATCAGAGAGTATAAGTTCCGATACAGGTAATGGTCGTTCTGTTCGTTGTATTAAAGATTAGTTTGTTAAGAACTAAAATAATAACTATAAAATTATTCCATCCCCTAAATGTGGCGAGGATAAAGCTTCGTCACAAGTAAAATCACTTTATATTTATTCTAATTTTTACATCATCTTGATACTATCTTGATATAGTTCTTATATACTCTACTTATTAAAATTAAACGGAGTAACCCATGAAAAATCTAACAAAAATCACACTACTATCCACCCTCATCGTTGGAGTAGCTTACGCAAGTAACATTTACCTAACCCACAACACAAAGTTACCAATGCTAAAAATGCCTGACAACAACTTAACTTTTGAGATGATAGAGGGCTACCAAGACTATAAAATAGTTGCAACTCATTTTAGAACTGACAAAAATGAATTGCGATATATTTTAGCCAATCCTATTGGGTATAATGCTTTAAAAGATAAACTAAAGGTGATGCCTAAGGAGTCTAAAATCGTTAAGATTGGTTGGTCGGTTAAGAAGATGGGACTTTTCCCTAAGGCTTTAGAAGCAGATAAAATTCAGAGAGTGGAGTATATGGTGAAAGATTCAAAGAACTTTGATGCCAATGGAGACAATTGGGGTTATGCTAGGTTTATTAAAAAAGATGGTAAGTTTGAAGCTTGGAGTAAAGGAACTAAAGGTTGTATTGCTTGTCACTCTGTGGCAAAAGAGAATGACTTTTTGTTTACCAAATTACAAAACACTTTTGAATAGATGAAATACAAAATACTAATCGTCGAAGATGAACCGGAGATTGTCAAGCTTATACAAAATCGTTTAGATGCTAACATTTACGATGTAAGTGTGGCGTACAATGGAGATGAAGCATTAAAATTGATTCAAAATGAACGCTTTGATTTACTCTCTTTGGACATTATGTTGCCCTCAGTTGATGGCTTAACCCTTTGTGATGAGGTACGTAAACGGCATAAAGATTCACTCATTATTATTGTCTCTGCATTGGATATTGACGAGAAAAAAGAGAAAGCTTACGCTCTTGGGGCTGATGATTACATAGCTAAACCTTTTTCTCCTAAGATGGTGGCTTTAAAGATAAGCTCTTTACTAAAAAGACGCTCTGAGTTAACGCAAGTAGAAGATGTTACTTTTGCCATGTTAGAGCATCATGAAGCGTTAAAACGTTTTTATGTTCAAAATCACCCTTTAACTTTAACCGTTAGTGAATATACTATTTTAGAGACACTTTACTCGACCCCTAAAAAGGTCTTTTCTAAAGAGGAATTGTCGCAGATATTGTACAATAATAACATTGGAAACATAGATAAAAAAGGGATAGGTACACATATCTATCAACTGCGTAAAAAAATTGCTCTTTATAGTGATGAAGAGATAATTAAAACGGTAAGAAATGTGGGGTATACACTTTATGAAGATTAAAAACTTTTTGATATTTATGTATGGTTTGGCTGGGTTTTTGATTGCCCTGTTTACAGCCATTATGACCTACCTTATCATAGATGTGCCTATTGGTATGACCATGCTCTCAGAGATAGGGTTAACTATTTTAGTGACCTTACCCCTTATTGGACTGTTTAGTTACTTTATGGGGAACTACTTTTCTAAGAAGTTTGAGGCGATTAATCAGTGTTTAGATGCCATTAGTGAAAATCGTTTTTTAGAAGAGAATTATACGGACAAAATAGTCGATATTAACCATATCCATACATCTATCAAGCAACTCTCTACGCGTTTAGAACACTCGATTTTGGAGTTAAAAAATAGAAATAAAAATCTGAACAATCTCATACTTTCACTCTCTCATGACATTAAAACACCCTTGACCATTATTGATGGTTATCTTGAAGAGTTTGAAGACAACATGGTAGGTGAAGAAGATATGCCAAGAGCCATTGGTATATTAAAAAAAGAGACAGCCTACATCAATGAACTCTCATCCGATGTTATTGGATATATTGAGTCTCACGAGCTGGTAGAAGCCAAAGAGACATTTTTATTAAAAGCGTTTATACATGCTGATGTTTGTCCTTTGATTCGCGTTGAAAACCCTGTGAAGTTAAAGTGTCTTATCTCTGATACTTTACAGATAGAGTTTAATCGTATGGCACTTAAAAAGATTTTGGTAAACCTTTTACATAATGCAACTAAATTCACTAACAATGGAACAATTACTCTAATAGCAGATAAAAACTCTATTAGTGTACAAGATACAGGCATAGGCATAGTAAAAAAAGATAGAGAGCGTATTTTTGAACCTTTTGTTGCTTTAGATGAGAGTCGTAACCGAGAGAAGTCTGGTTTTGGTTTGGGGCTTTCCATTGCTCGTAATTTGGCTGAAAACAACGGTTATGAATTGTTTTTAGATGATTCTTATGAGGGTGGGTGTCGGTTTGTTTTAAAAAGAAAAATGGAATTTATACAGTAGAGGTTTTATTGGATTAAGTAGTCTATATAATTTACGACTTAAATAGTTTTAAATGGATATAATATACAAATTTAAGAACAAAAGAGATAAAATGCAACACTATGGAATAGAAATTTTTAAAGATTTAGAGCAAAGTTTTGAAGAGCAGTTTTTACAATATGGTAAAATAGTCTCTTTTAAGAAGAAAGAGACCCCTTTTCTAAATGGAGAGCTTTCAAAATATTTCTACATAGTACTAAAGGGAAAAATTAAAAGTTTTCAAATAAATTTTGAAAATGCTAAAGAACAGACACTTTTTATCTATCGTGCTGGGGACATGTTTGATACGCTCATCTTGCTTGATGGAAAAGCCCATGATGTTCTTTATGAAGTTTTAGAAAATTCAGAGGTATTAGAACTACCCATTGCCAAAGTGCGTGAATGGCTAAAAACCAATGAAAAGTTTAATCAGCACTTTTTCCCTTACATTGCCTCTCAAATGCGTCATGCAGAAGAGTTGGCTTCTGATTTGTCTCTCCATTCTACCTCTGAGCGTCTCTCCAAGTTGTTACTTCAAAACATCAACCCTAATGATGCACACTACTATCAACTGCTTCAAAACCTCTCAAAAACAGAAATAGCCAAACTTCTAGGAACGGTTCGTAATGTGGTCGAGCGACACTTAAAAGAGTTAGAGGCTGAAAATGTGATTGAAAACCAGCGTAAAAACATCTATGTAAAAGATGTCAAAAAGCTACTTGAAAATACGGAACAACTGCTTCTTAATTAAAAAACTGCAAATGCTACTAAAGTGGCATTTTTTTCCTCTTCCCTTATATTATAATTCTCTCATGTTTAGCTCATAGTGCTAACAAATATAACAAACAACAAGAAGGATTAAAACATGATAGTAAAACAATACACACCATTTAATGATATTAGAAAGAGTTTTGACCTTGTAAATACAATTATAAACACCATTGGTGAACAAGCAGCGTCAGAACAAGAAGTAGTTGATTTTCGTCCAAAGGTAAATACCCGTGAAACAGAAGAGAATTACCATATTGAAGTTGAGCTTCCTGGTGTTAAAAAAGAGAATGTTGACATTAAGGTCGATGGAAATATCTTGACCATTTCAGGGGAAAGAAATGTGAGAGAAGAGGTAAAAGATGAAGACTACCATAAGGTAGAGAGTCGTTATGGTCTCTTTTCAAGAAGTTTTACACTTCCAGAGAGAGTAGACACTTCAAATATCGAAGCTGAGTTTATTAATGGAATTTTAGAAATTTCCATTCCAAAACTAAAAATAGATACTTCAAGCAAAAAAATTGAGATTAAGTAATAAGGAGTCAATGATGAGTGTAACAAAAGATAAAATTATTGAAAATGGAAAAGAGTTGGTCAATGCTGTTGAAGAGAAAGTTGAAAAGGGCTTAGAGGTTACTAAAGAAGCCTTAGGTAATGTAGCAAGACATCTTCCTTTGGCAAACTTTGCAAAACATAGCACAGATACTTATGACATTGAGATTGATTTACCAGGGGTCAATAAAGATGAGATAGAGTTAAAAATAGAAGATGACTATCTGACTGTTAATGCAGTACGCAGAACAAAAGAGGAAGTGAAAGAAGATGACTACTATCTTTGTGAAAGTAGCTATGGACTTATCTCTCGAAGTTTTGTCTTACCAAAAGATGTGGACAGAGAGAAAATTTCAGCCAATTATGAAGATGGAAGACTCTATATTTCACTAGAGAAAGAAGAGGCTAGAAAAGCACGTAATATTTCGATTAAATAAGGAGCATATAAAGATGAAAAACAGATTGTTAAAAACCTTACTTTTAGCTACCCTATCAATGGTAGCGATACAAGCAGATACAAACATAACTAAAAATCCTTTTGCCAATGACCCAATGTTTCAACATTTTCAAAAGATGCAAGAGGAGATGAACCGAGCTTTTGCAGAGTTTAGTAACAATGCCTTCAAAGGTGTAGCAATTGAGCCAAACTTTTCTAAAGGGTTCTCTTTTAAGCCCGATACCGATTTGGTAGACAAAGGCGACAACTATGAGCTAAAAATGGATTTAGCAGGAATGGATGAGAAGAGCATCAAGATAGATGTTAAAGATAACTACCTAAGTGTCCAAGCTAAGAGTGAGACTAAAAAAGAGCAAAAAGAGGGTGATAAAATCATACACCAAGAGCGACATGTTGGTATGGTTCAACGAGGTATGACACTACCTAAAGATGCAGATGCTGTAAAGTATAAAAGTGAATATACAAATGGGGTATTAACCATTACAATACCGAAAAAGAAGTAAAATAAAACCATTAAAAAGGAGATAATCAATGGAACAATTTAAAACGTATGTACTTATGACAGGATTGACCCTCCTTTTTATTTGGTTTGGTGGGTTAATTGCTGGTCAAACAGGAATGATAGTTGCATTTATAGCTGCAATGGGTATGAACTTTTATGCCTATTTTTACAGTCATGAGCAGGTCTTAAAACACTATAATGCCATTCCTGTAGATAGAGATTCAGCAGAGGGTCTCTATGCGATTATGGACAAATTAACCCAAAAAGCGAGACTTCCAATGCCTCAGCTCTACATTATTCCTGACCAAGTACCCAATGCTTTTGCGACAGGGCGTGACTATGAACACGCTGTAGTGGCTGTGACAGAAGGACTATTAGAACTTTTAACAGAAGATGAGGTTGAAGCTGTCATTGCTCATGAGTTGAGCCATATTAAACATTATGATATGCTTGTAGGAACCATTACAGCAACCATTTCAGGAGCCATTGCTATGTTGGCAAACTTTGGAATGTTTTTTGGTGGTAGCAGTGATGATGAGAGACCAAACCCCATTGTAATGATGGCATTAATGTTCATTATGCCAATGGCTGCAACCATTATTCAGATGACTGTGAGTAGAAACCGTGAGTTTATGGCAGATGAAGGTGCTGCACGGATAACAGGACATCCAGAATGGTTACAGAGTGCTTTACAAAAACTTGACTACTATGCAAGAGGTATGGTAATGCCAGAAGCAGAGCCACAGACAGCTCATATGTTTATTATCAATCCCTTTACAGGGAAAGATTTCTCTATGAAACAACTCTTTAGTACTCATCCAAGTACTGAGCAAAGAATTGATAGACTAGAGCAACTAAAAGGATAAGATTTATATCTTATCTACTACTTTTATACCTAAAATATCAAGACCTTTGTTAATAACAGCACCCGTTAATTTTGCCAACTGTAATCGACTAACTTTAACCTCTTCATCTATACCACCCTTTAAAATAGGGTTTAACTCATAGAACTTCATAAACTGAGTTACCACATCGTAAAGATAAGAGGTAATGGTATGAGGTGTTGCATCAGTTGCTGCTTTACTTAGTGTATCTTCAAATTTTAAGAGTAAATGTGCCAAACGATGTTCTGTCTCATCACCTATTATAATGTCACCCTCAATCTCACCATCATATTTACGTAAAATAGATTGGATTCTTGCATAAGCATACTGCATATACAGAGAAGTATTTCCCTCAAAACTCAACATTTTATCCCAAGAGAAGATATAGTTTGATTCACGGCTAATACTTAAGTCAGCATACTTAACCGCACCTATTCCAACAACTGTTGCAATATTTTCTAACTCATCTTCTGAGTGTGCATCACGCTCTTTTATGGACTCTTTTGCTTTAACTACAGCTTCATCAAGTAAATCTATAAGCTTAATCACTCCACCATCTCTAGTTTTAAATGGCTTTCCACCTTTGTCCATCATGGTTCCAAAACCTATGTGTTCTAGGGCAACATTCTCTCCTACCATTCCTGCTTGTTTAGCAATGGTAAACACCTGTTTAAAGTGTTGTCCTTGACGAGCATCAACCACATAACAGATACGGTCTGCCTTTAGCTCTTTGGCTCTGTACTCTAACGCTGCTAAGTCTGTTGTGGCATAGAGGTATCCACCATCACCCTTTTGGACAATAACAGGAACCTCTGAACCATCAAGGAAGACACACTCTGCACCATCCGAAACCGTTGAGAGGTTTATCTCTTTTAATGTTTTAATAACCTCTGCTAATTTTGGGTTATAAAAGCTCTCTGCTCTAACATCATCACGCGTTAAATTTACGCCCAATTTATCATAAACCTCTTCACAGTGACCTAAAGAAGCATCAATAAAACTTTGCCATAAGGTTAAACAGTGTTCATCTCCACTTTGTATCTTGACCACATACTCACGTGCTTTGTCTGCAAACTCTGGACTCTCATCAAAACGTACTTTTGCATCTTTATAAAACTGTTCTAAGTCTTTCAATTCGGTAGTAGCACCATCAGCACCCTGCTCTTCTAGGTAAGCGATAAGCATACCAAACTGTGTACCCCAGTCACCAATATGATTTTGACGAATAACATCATCACCCAAAAACTCTAAAAGCGTTGCTAAGGTATCACCAATAATGGTTGAACGCAAATGACCAACATGCATCTGCTTTGCCATGTTTGGACCAGAGTAGTCTACTACTACTTTTTTAGGTTTTTGAACATAGCCTACACCAACTCTATCATCAGTTAAGATAGCTGTTACTTCTTTTCCAAGCCATTCATTGTTTAACCAAATATTTATAAACCCAGGACCTGCCACTTCAACTTTAGCAATCATACCTGTAGTATCTATATGCTCTACAAGGTTGGTAGCTATTTGTCTTGGATTTTGTTTTAAAATTTTTGCCAGTTTCATCACACCATTAAACTGGTAGTCACCAAACTCTGGCTTTGTTGCGTCTGATATTACAACATCATCTGCTTTTATATTGGCACTTTTTAATGCATCGCTTATAATGTTACTAAGTTGTGATTTGATTTTCATATGTGTTCCGTAGATATGTGTTCCAAAGCTGAAGAGATTGCGAAAGAACCAGGAGAAGGGACTTTAGTCCCGTAAAAAATCCTTATTCCATGGGATTCTTGGACTAAAGTCCACTCCCCTAAGGAAGTTCTTTCGCAGTCTCTGAAGCTTTAGAACTAGTAAAAGCTATGCTTTTGGAGTTGTCGTAGTTGTTGTTGCTTCTTTAGCTTCAACAATAGTCTCTTTAACTTCGTCTTTAATCTCTTTGACGCTCTCTTTTGCATCTGCAACTGTCTCATCATCTTTAACAGCTTTCTTAAAGTCTTTAATCCCTTTACCTACACCTTTTGCGAGGTCTGGTATTTTTTTTGCTCCAAAAAGTAGTACTACTATCGCTAAGATAACTAGTAACTCTGGCATACTTGGCATTCCCATGTGTTTCCTTCTGTTATGTAATATCTCTTATTATATAGAGATTTGATAAAAGATTATACACAATTTAGGTTAATTTTTCCAATGAAGTACCATTTTTTCTAATTCTTCACTATTTTGTTTCAATCTAGCAGCATTAGCAATGGTTGTAAATTGTGATGATGCCTCTTCAATAACATCGTTTATAATAACAAAATCAAATTCACCAATAGCATTAATTTCTTCTTTTGCATTTTCGACTCGACGTTCTATAATAGAGGTATCATCAGTAGCACGAGCATAGAGTCGTTTTTCTAACTCTTTTAATGTAGGAGGAGTGATAAAAGCAGAAGTAACATAGTCACCCATTTTAGCACGAACCAAACGATGACCTTGAACATCAATGTCAAAAATGACTAGTTTTCCTTGAGCAAGAGCCTCATTCACAGGCTTTAAAGAGGTTCCATAGTAGTTTCCATGAACGGTAGCATACTCTAAAAAGTCACCTGCTTTAATGCCCTCTTCAAACTCTTCATGAGTTACAAAATAATAATCAACACCATGCTTCTCACTCTCTCTAGGCTGACGTGTTGTCGTCGAGATAGAAAAATAATATTCACCTATATGGGGACTAGCATGATTGATAATGGTACTCTTCCCAGCCCCAGAGGGACCAGAAAGGACTAAAATGGCTCCTTGCATTTTAATATTAAGCTTTTGGAAACTGAATATTAATAGTTACTGTTGCACCAGCAAGAAGTTCTTTAAGACTTTCAACTTTTAAATTAGAAAGAGTATCTACTAAGTTATCTGATGACTCTGTCTCTTCAGCCACTATTTTTTTCTCTTTTTTACTCTTCTTCTTTTTGTCTATACTCTCTTCTTCAACAACTTCATCAGAAGCAACCAGTTTATCAGAAGAGAGTGCCATAGCTGAAATACCTGCTGCTGCCATACTTGGAGCAACTAAATCTTCTAACTCCATTACATCATTGGTGTCATCTTCAAGAATATTTTTAATAGTCCCTATCTCTTCAGCATCTAAAACTTTTGTTTCAATTTCTGGTTTAGACTCTGGAGCAACAGCTTTTAACTCTGCAAGAAGTTCTTCTTCTTTAGCTTCAAACTCTTCTTCTTTAGCTTCAAAAAGATTTTCACTATCTAACTTAATCTCTTTTTCATTATCAAGGTCAAACTCTAATAATTCATCTTCTAACACTTTTTCAGTTGTTTTTTCTTCTACATTAAAAAGTTCATCATCTAATGAAATTTTGTCATCATTTAAATCAAGGTCAAACAACTCTTCTCCATCACTTTTTGAAGCAAAATCACTAACATTAATATTTAATTCTTTAGAGGTTTCTTTAAATAAATCATCTTCAAACTCAGCACTGCTTAATAAAGGCTCTTCAACTTTTTTTTCATCAATCTTCGCTAATTCATCCATTAAATCAGTTTTAACTTCTGCTGATTCAAGATTTATAGACTCTGATGCAAGTGTTGCCGTAGCATCTTTTTTTACATCTTCAACCAAATCTATACCCTTCTCTTCTTCCATCTCATTGCTAATATCATCTAAAGTATTACTCTCTTCGACACTTCTAATAACTGCAGAAACTTCTGAAGGTAAAAATGGTTTGAGTATGCCTTTATCGAATAAATCTAAATCTTCATTATCATCTTGAGCATAGAAAAGAACTCTTTTTTGTGTAGTTATATGTGAAAATATCGTACTTTTTACATCTTCATTCCATGAGTCTACATCAACAAATACAATATCATAATTGTAAGATGTCAACTCTGTAACTTCTTGAACTTCATCTATTTCTATATCTTCTTTTCTTGCACTTAAGGCTGTTAATCTTGATACTACTGGATTATTATTTATCAATAATATTTTCATTTTCACTCCAAACTTTTATTAAATTATATTTTGTTGAATTATTTTAGTATAATTCGAGTTTAAATAAGGTTAAACGGGTTTTATTATTAATTTGACATTAAAAAAATATATTAATAGTAATTACTTTAAACTTTAAAACACAATAGTTGTTAAATTTAAAGTTTTTATATTGTGTAGTTATCAAATAATTTAAAAGTTATTGAAAAGTTAGGGCTGGATATAATGCCAAAAAAATTCCACTAAAGGCTTTAAAATGTCAACTTATATATTTGGACATACCACTCCTGACTCTGACTCAATTGTTGGAGCTATTTCACTTTCATACCTTAAAAACAAACTAGGAGAAGATACCGTTCCTTCTCGTCAAGGTGAGATAAGTGCAGAAACAACTTTCATCTTAAAACGTTTTGGATTTGAACAACCTATGCTTAAAACAAACTATGCAGGTGAAAATGTTTACCTCATCGACTTTATGGAGAGTTCTCAAAGTCCAAAAGACATTAGCGATGCAACCATTTTAGGTATCGTAGACCACCATAAACTGGGTGACCTAAAAACAAATGCACCATTAGAGATGTGGGTACGACCAGTTGGTTGTTCTAACACCATCGTTAAACAGATGTTTGATTATTATAATATAGAGATTCCAAAAGAGTTAGCAGGGATGATGATGTGTGCCATTTTAAGTGACACTGTTATTTTCAAATCACCAACTTGTACCAAAGAAGATACAAAAGCCTGTAAAGCGTTAGCCCAAATAGCTGGAATAGAAGACTACAAAGCTCTTGGTATGGAGATGTTTATAGTAAAATCAGATGTACTCAGTGACACTAAAAGAGCCTTAGTGCTAAGAGACTTCAAAGACTTTAACATGAATGGAAATAAAATAGGTGTAGGACAACTTGAAGTAGTTGACTTATCTGTATTTGACAACATGAAAGAGGAACTTTTTGAAGCAATGGCTGAACTAAAAGCAGAAGAGTCAAGACATACTGTACTTTTACTCTTAACTGATATTATGAAAGAAGGTTCTCAGCTACTAGTACTTTCTGATGACAATAGTAAAATAGAAAATGCTTTTAATATTACTTTAGAGAACAAGCAAATTTGGCTTCCAAAGGTAATGAGTCGTAAAAAACAGATAATTCCATTTTTAGAAGAACAATTTTAAATAATTTTTCATACTCTATTCCTTAATTTTAGTCATTTTAAGCTATGCTTATGGACTATAAGTACAATTAAGGAACACTATGAATAAGCACTATTTCTTTTCTCAACCTCATCAACCTTTTTTCGTTTTAGCTTTTGTTAATGCTATTATCTCTATGTTTATTTTCATGCTACTCTTAAAAGGATTTTTACCTAGTCAGGTTTCAGCTACTGCTTATCATGCTTATTCTCTTATCTATATGCTTTTTACCCCTGCATTTTTAGCATTTTTATTTACTACGTTTCCAAGGTTTTCAGGGACAGAAATAATAGCTCAACAAAAATACATGACCATATTTTGGATGTTCCTTACAGCTTCTATTCTTTACCAAGTTGGTATATTTTTCTCAACTTCACTACTTGTGATAGGTATGATTCTAATGTTTTTAGGACATTTACTCTCTATTAGAATTTTACTTGATATCTACAAAAGTTCGGTACATGAAAATAAGGAAGACCAAGAGTGGATATTAATAGGTATGGTATTTGGTCTATTTTCTCATCTCTTATTTATCTTAGCTATATGGTTACCATCTCTCTATCAGTTCGCTATACAACTTGCTATTTACCTCTACTTATTTATTGTTATCTTTGCAGTTGCACAACGTATGGTTCCATTTTTTTCACATACAACTATTATAAAAAATAAAGAACGTTTTAAAGTCATCATTGGTCTTATTGTTTTACATGTTATTTTAGAAACCATTCAACCCAGTTCATCATTTTTAGCAGATATACTTTTAGCCTATTTGATAGGAAAAGAGTTATGGCAATGGAAGCTACCTCTCCCTAACCCTAACCCCTTAGTATGGATTTTACTTATTGCCCTCTATTGGATACCTGTAGCATTTGCACTAGCAAGTATAACAAACCTTCTTTCACTTATGCATGGTACAAACTTTTTATCACTAGACATACATGTTTTAGCACTAGGATTTTTCTTTACCATGCTTATCGGTTTTGGAACTAGAGTAACCCTTGGTCACTCTGGAAACATGATGAGAGCAGATAGATTAACAACCATTCTGTTTTACTGGACACAAGTAGTTGTAGTGATGAGAATCCTAACCTCTTTATCCATTGCAAACTCATGGGACTTCCTTGTCTTTTTTGATATAACATTAACTGTATGGATGGTTATGTTCGGAGTATGGGGAAGTAGATTCTTTGCAGTATTAATTTTCGGAAAGAAATTAGAAGATTAAAAAATGCTTTTCTTATAATTATATGTGGTACGTCCATCAGGATTCGAACCTGAGACCTTCGGTACCGCAAACCGATGCTCTATCCAGCTGAGCTATGAACGCATATATGTTAAGAGGTCGAAATTATAGCAAATAAATCTGTTGATTACAAGAGTTTATCAACAGATTTATAGATTTTTTGTTATTTTGTCTGTAATTTATGAAATTTTAAAATCATCTCTATTTTAGCACGAGGAACGTCTAAGGCATTTTCTATCACCATCAAATCTTTTCCATCTTCAAACATCTCAATAATTTTCTGTTTTAACTCATGTTGCTCAGGTGTTTTTTCTATTTTACTACGCTCTTCCAGCTCATAAACATAGTCATGAAGTGATGTCACTTTTTGTTCTAAAATCTCTACAGACTCTGTCTGCTCATCCGATTTTGCTTTTGTTAAAATAAGATAAAATAAAATTCCAATAACGCTCACAAATGAAAAAAGTGAAAAAATAAACTGTAACTGCTCTGCTTCCATCTATAGTACCTCCATAATAATTAATATTAAAAACATAATTCCCAAATATCCATTGACTGTAAAAAATGCTTTGTCTATTTTGGTAAAGTCTTTGTTCACCAAATAATGCTCATAGGTTAGCATAATGGCACTTAAAACAACTGCTACCATAGCAAATAACCCTAACCCTGCACTACTTATAAAGAGTACCCATAACACAATGGTCATAAGATGAAACACTTTTGCTATATGCATGGTGTTTTCTGCACCAAATTGTGAGGGGATAGAGTGTAAGTTATTGGCTTTGTCAAACTCTATATCTTGTAACGAATACAAAAGGTCAAACCCTGCTACCCAAAAAACAACTCCCCCTGCTAAAAAGAGTGACCAAGTGCTTATCTCTCCTGTTACAGCCACCACTCCAGCTATGGGAGCCAAACCCAAAGAGAGACCTAAAATAATATGAGCCAAAGATGAAAAGCGTTTAAAAAGGGTATAGGCTCCCAAAATCATTAAAATAGGAACTGAAAGTATCAGTGCCATTTTATTAATAAAATACGCTACCAAAATAAAAGCTAAAGCATTAACTACTATAAAAACCATCATTGTTGTATTTGAGACACGTCCATCGACAGAGGGTCTATTTTTTGTTCTAGGGTTTAGTACATCTATATCACGGTCAAGATATCGGTTTACACCCATTGCAAAGTTTCTAGCAGTTACTGCTGCTAAAACTCCTAAAAAAAGAAGTTTCCAACCAAACCAACCCGTACCAAACTCTAGTTTAGATGCTACTAACATAGCTATAAATATAAAAGGTAAAGAGAAAATAGAGTGCTTTAACATTACCATTTCAGAAAGATGGGAAAGTTTTGTTATAAAGTTTTTTAACATAATTATGGATGAGGAATTTTTATTTTAGAGTTTAATGCCCAAGCAATCGCTACTACAAACAGACCAATAACATAAGCATTGGTAATAACCCCATAAGAGAATAAAAGGTAAAGAACCCATTGTAAAATAGCACCTAAAGGAGTAGGAACACCCTCAAAAAACTTAGTCACCACACCCTCTTCTGACTTCATATTAAACTCAATCAATCGTCTAAGCCCTGCAACGATATAAGCAATAAATACCAAACCTAAAATAAGTTGTGTCAGCCCTGAAGCATCTGCTGTTATAGCATAGTAGAGCAAAAATGATGGCATAACTACAAATGAGATAAAGTCTGCATATGAGTCAACTTGTATTCCAAACTCTGTAGAGAGTTTATATTTACGTGCCACTTTTCCATCGGCAATATCTAACGCACCTGCAATCCATGCTAAAATAATAGCTGTAAAAAAATCTCCATGAACTATAAAGTGTATGGCAATTAATCCTGCTGCGATATTACCAAATGTAATTAAATTGGCAAGGTTAAAACGGTTGTCTTTATCAAATAACATTTTTGCTCCTAAATATAAAACGTAATTCTATCCTATTTTAGATTATTTAACTATAATTTGGGTTATGAATACATTTAAACAACTTGCAATTATCGGTTCTACTGCCTCTGGAAAAACTGCTTTGTCTATTGATTTGGCAAAAAAAAACAACGCTTATATCCTCTCTTTAGACTCTTTGGCCATTTATAAAGAGATAAACATCGCTTCTGCTAAACCTACTGTAGAAGAGCGACAAAATATACAACATTTTGGAATAGATGTTATTTTTCCAAACGAACCATTTGATGTTACAACATTCATTACACTCTACAAACAAGCTAAAGAACAAGCTGTAAAAGATGAAAAAAATCTCATTATAGTAGGTGGTACAAGCTTTTATCTTAACGCACTTATTAATGGCATTAGTGAACTCCCAAAAATATCTAAAGAGGCAAAAGATAAGAGTAATGAGTTACTGAAAGATTTAACTACTGCACATAAGTTTTTATCTGATATAGACAGCAAGTACTTAAAGTCCATAGAGACAAATGACCGTTACAGAATAGAAAAGATGTTAAATTTATACTTTCAAACAGGCATGACTCCGAGTGAATATTTTGAGGCACATCCTCCAAAACCATCTATTACGAAACCTTTACCTATTTATGAAATAACCGTAGAACGTGAAATTCTTAGAAAACGTATCAACACAAGAACACTAAAAATGATAAAGTCTGGACTTATAGATGAAGTATTTTACCTAGAAAAAAACTATACACGTACTCCAAACTGTATGAAAGCTATAGGTATAAAAGAGGTTCTATCTTACCTAGATGGTAAGCATACAAAAAGAGAAATGAAAGAGAAAATAGTCACCCACACAGCCCAACTCGCAAAAAGGCAAAGAACCTTTAATACATCGCAGTTTAAAGAAAAAACTGCTTTGCCTTTGGAGGAGTTGAGTGACTTGTTACTAAAATAAGTTAACTATTCCTACTTTGTTTTGTTATATATTCCTGCAGGATAATTATTACATCCAAACAGTACTAATGAATGATAAGGTAATAGAGTACTCGATGCTCCATCTAAAGAGGTGTTATTAAACTTCCTACACCCTTCTAAATTATTAAATACATAATTATTTAAAGATGGATTTATAAGCACTACTGGTTTTGTACTATCTTTAATAATAGTAGAGCCTTCATCGTATCCATAAGTATTCCATTGATTTAAGCTTACATTAGGGAGTAGTCCATCTCCACGTCTAATTTTTACATCCGTACCACTATTTATTCGTATAATATTAAAGTCTGAATCTGTCAAATATTTTTGACCTGAATTAAATATAATTTTATAAGTTAACTTATCTGACGAAAATATTTTATTATTTTTTATAAATATATTTTCACTATCTTGAGTATCATCTTCTGCATAACCAATTAATATACTTACAGTATTTGGAGAGATAAATGTATTATTATTTATATTTATTTCAAAATTTTGATGTAAATAGAGACTTTTAGTAGCATTAATTACTGTATTACCTATAACATCAGTATAGGAAGATAGATTATCTAAATATATCCCTTCACCTTCAGGATAATCAGTCTTCGTAGCAACAAATGAACCAGTGGAGTTTTTTATAATATTATTACGGATGATATCTCTTTCTGGGTCTACACCTCTTTCTTTATCATGCGTTTTTTCTGTCTTAGTATAAATCCCTGCACCATCATTTAATGCCAATACTGCATTAGAGACATAGTTATTCTCTACAATTCTACCACCATTAGACATCCAGCCATGCCAAAAATTTGATAAAGATATTCCATTGTAACCTGTATTATTAACTCTATTATTAAAAACCTTTGCTCCTGAACTATTTGCTATAAAAATACCTGATAACATGAAATTATCTCCAAATGATAATACATCATCATCAAGTTTAGATGCCCCTATATCATGTACGTAATTACTATCTACCAGTGTATTGTCTGCAAATATACGCATTCCACCTGTTCTAGCATGATGTATCTCATTACCTTGTATAGTCGTATCTGCTGGAAGACGTTCATATCTTTTATAAAAATCTCTCACTTTTATACCCCATCCAGACACATAAGAGATAATATTATTTTTTATAATTAAATCATCATTTACACCTGTTCGAGTATCATCTACTTTATCGATACCATTTCCTCTAATTTTAGTAATATTTAACCCATCAATCGTAACTTTCTTTACTTTTATACCAAGATGAATTCCATATTCACTACAAGCAACGCTTACACCTTGAGGCTCTGCATCTGACTTCATATAAATTTTATTGGCATTCCATGCCCACTCTTCATTCGAATCAATCGCACTTACAACTTGCGTGAAAAAGACTTTATATTGAGGAGAAATAGTGTTTTCATCAGAAATAGCTTCTGATTCAAGATTAATATAACCATATGCATAACTTTTTACACGTCGAGATGCAAGTCTCCACTGGCTCATACGTATATGTGCTACAGAGTCTTTCATATCCTCATTGGTCATATTAAAGTTTCTTAATGAAAATTTTGATTTTGATGGTGACTCTTTAACTGTTAAATATCCACTATTAGGATATCTCGAAGCTCTCTTCTCTTCTCCCTTTATAAATAGAGCATCTACACCACTCATTCTTTTAGCAGGATGTACATCTTTTTTTCCCTTATCATTGACATAAGGTATATCATGTATATCATTATAATTTAATGGACTACAGGGAGATGGAGCATAATAAAGCTCTTTACTACTATCATATTTCCAATTTACTACAGGTTTATCACCACTTAGTACAACATTTTTTGCATCTGTTGCAGCTTTTATTGTTAAGTTATTTGTATTTACTGTAACATCTGCTTTATATAAACCATTACCTAAAACAATAGTATCTCCCTCTTTTGTAGCATTTACTGCATCTTGAAGTTGGCTATACTTTTTGTCAGAACCTTCTATATTAATTACTCTTAATGTATCATCGGTTTTAGTAATTTCATTATCTGCATTATTTCCACATCCAGAAAACATAAATACAATAAATATAACAAAGTAAAAATTTTTCACTTTTTATCCCCTTTTATTTTTAAATATTATTTTAGTTTATTTCATTTTTGTTGAAATAAAGTTTAATACTATAACATACATATTAATATTTTGGCATCCTTCAGAGGTAGTTTACACTTTTGCATATTGAGTGTTTTAGGAGCATGGACTTCAGTCCATGAAATAGATAACAGCGACTGCCCCTAAAGTGTCAACTACTTTTAGCTAGTCATGAAGGATAGGATGCCAATATTTTAAAGTATAATTTCATATTTGTTAAATAAAATCCTATAAGTAGAGATAGATTTATAAGTACTACTGATTTTATACTATCTTTAATGACAGTAGAGTCTTCATCGTAGCCATGATTTTCCCAGTTAGAAAAACTGTTTGAATCGACATAAGAACCATATCCATACTTCACATTTACTTTAGAATCAATCCTAAATATATTAGAGGTTTTATCTTACATAGATGGGTACTAAAGTAAAATAGAAATGAAAAAAAAATAGTCACCCACACAGCCCAACTCGCAAAAAGGCAAAGAACCTTTAATGCATCACAGTTTAAAGAAAAAACTGCTTTGCCGTTGGAGGAGTTGAGTGATTTATTGTTAAGGAAAGATATATTCTAAGCTAACCTCAATAAATATATCTTAATGTGTATTTCCACTAAAATAGTTACTATCTAAACCATCAAATAAGTTGCTTGGAATTTTCCAATAAGGGTCATATCTATAAAATGTATTTCCCTGAAGTACAATATTATTTTTATAGTTTCCGTTTATAGAAAAAACTATATCTCCATCTCCATTCTTAGAGATATTTTTATTGTCAGCAATAAAGTTGCCACCTTCATTAGTTAAGCATTGCCATCCATAATTAAGATTTCCATAGTCAGACTGTATATAGCTGTAACTTTTATTGTTTCTAAGTGTTATATTTTTAGCACAAGAACCATGATATCTTGTTGCACCAAAAGTATAAGAACCATCACTTTTTATATTAGAATTAAATTTCGTTATATGTTCCACATGTTCCTTATCCATATAAACTAAGTTATCTTCTATCCTCGCATCCTTATTACTTGCTATTCCTATACCATACCCAGATACATTGTAGCATTTATTTCTTCTAATTTCATACCCTGAGCCTTCTCCATCACCAATAATACACGCACCAGAGCTACTAGAAACTAAACTTCCTATCAATGTATTGTCTTCAACTTTTATATTTTGTTTAATATCTGCACTACCACTAAATATTCCTATATAGTCCTCCATATATCGAGCATTAAATCCTCGATTATCTACAAGATTATGTGAAAAAATATTATTTTTACTTAATTCTCTAGGACCATATATATTACAATTCCCCCCACCTGTAGCTACATCACAGTTAATTTCACCCATATTTATAAATTCATTATATGTTATAACTGAGTTCTCTTCCATACCTGTTGCAACAATACCACTACCTACATGCTTAAATCGATTACCCATAATATGAGTATTGAATGCGTCAGATAAATTAATACCTGTTGCACAATTTTCAAATAAATTACCTTTTACTAATGTATTATATGCAGAAATCTTAAGTGCTTCAAAATTTGTGTTATTACATATAAAATGTATATTTTCTATTATCTGATTATTTTGATTTATTACAAATGTATCTGTTAAATTAACTACTCTTAAAGGTTTATAATGTTCTGATTTAGCTACTACTCGCACGGTTCTTATAACTTCAACTGCTTCATTATCATCTGTATCAGAAACATTATATTTTACTTTATATGTTCCAACTGTTGAGGTATCTACATTAGATCCAATTTCTATATTTGCTGTAATGTCTCCATCTACATTATCATTGGCTGTTGCACCTAGTTCTACATATGTTTCATTTTGATATAATGTAATACTAGTATCACCATTAAGCGTAATAACTGGCTTGGTCGTATCTTCTATTGAGTCATTACCTACTACTTTTACAGATATGGCTCTTGCACTTGCATAGTGCCAAGATCTATCACTTCTAAGTGCTAAATAAGTTTTGCTAGATATAGCTGTAAATCTAAAACTAACTTTAGTTTCTATAGCTCCCGTAACATGTTCTGATTCTTCAAATACAGAATTTTTACCTTGTGTTGGAAATGCACTACTTATAGTTAAATATGATTCTCCATTAAATTGTTCTTTTCTATTGGTGTCTGAACCTATCAGTATGGCAGTGACTTCATACTCTCTTCCTATTTCTGTTGATATCTTTTGATAGATTCCTGAGCCTATATCTTTAGGTGTTGAATAGATAAAAAGATTTCCATTATAGGTACGACTTTGCTTTCCATAAGTATTACCAAAATATGACCATTTACTTTTATCTAAAGTAGCCTGTTCATTTTTTGTAGAGTTTTCTACTTTAGCAGTATTTAATACCATACCTTCTTGATATTTTACACTTACTCTATCATTCCAAGATTTTCCTTTTTTAGTTAAGATGGCTTGGTACATCAAAGGTATATTGGCTGGAATAGCATCAGGTACAGTAAATTCAATTTGTCTTCCATCTTCATTACTATGTTTTCTTACTGTATGATAGATTCTCCATGGATACTGTCCTTCTTGTAACACAAATAATAAATCTTTATCTCCTGTCTCATAGTCGATATTTACTGTAATACTTTTACCTCTTGTAATGGAAGTTGGACCATTGATTGAGTTTATAGTATCTACTGCACTTGCTTTTGTCATACTAGCAAAGAGTAGAAACATAAAAAACATAAGCTGTTTTAACCTTGTGAACACATCTGTTTTCATTTTTATCCTTTTAATATTTTGAAATATTATTCTAGTTTATTTTATTTTTATTTAAATAAGGTTTAAACTTTAAAAAAAAACATTAAAATTTAAAATTACTATTTTATTTGAGTAAATAAGGTTTAAAATTGTCTTATTTCATATAATTCTCCTAACTTTACCTATTTATATATCATAAAATCAAATAAAATTAAAAGTAATAAAAAGAGATAAACAAAACTTATTTATAATTACAGTAGTGAAAAGTTCAATATAAATTCACTAGACAAAAGAGTCAAAAGCTATATTTAACGGGCTCTATAGTGTTTATTTAAAGTGTATATAATTAGTTAATATAAATTTTATAGAATACTATATCTATTAAAAGGGGAAAGAAGAAAGATTTTAAAATTAAATGTATAGAGATATTAATACCTAATTTAGTAATTTTATTTATAAGGTAATTTATATACTATTCAATAAAATTTAGCTTAATTAGGCTTTAGTAGTGATATTTTAAGCTGATGGTTATATTCTATTATTGATAAAAATCAAAGCTCCTAATTCTGCTTTGACATCAGCTGCTACGACATCACACTTGACTTTAAAGAGATGAAAAAGTCTCTTGTCTTTTACATCTTCTAGGCACTCATAATTTCCCATACCTTTAGCGATAATTAAGTCCATACTGTTGTATAGGTTCATAAATTCATTACTAGCATGTGTATAAGCTAAACCTGGAGTATCTACTCCTGAGTCTACCACTGTTGCTACCTCTTCCATATGTATCTCTTTTGCTTCTAAAAGAGTTACATCGTTAATAATGGGTCTTCCTCTTACAGCGTAGTAGAGTTTTAGTTTTGGATACTCTTTGGCTATCTGCTCTAAAAGTAACTTATCAAAAACATGCTCACCGACATTGTCACCTACTATCATAAAAGTTTTGGCATCTTTTAGACGTTCTAAAAATCGAGTTTCATTATCTATGGCAAAATCTCTCTTAAATACTTTTTCAAACTCTATTTCTAAGTCAAAGTGATTAGGAGTGGCAAAATCTATAACATTTCCAGCTACAGCAGCTTTAATGGCATCAGAAGTGCTTTTAACCTGCTTTTTTATACTAGGGAGTAACTTACTCGCCTCTTGTGTAGAAAGCTCTTTAAGTGCTTTATAGACATCATCACTATCTGTAAAAGAAGCCAGTTTTGGGTATAAATCAGCAGCAGCAACAGGTGGAGACACTTCTTCATAATTGGCAATAGAAGCTGAAGCTACTTGCATCATTTTTTTAGAAGTGATTTCATCAAGATTTAGATTTTTAGCTACGCGAAGTGATTGGTTTAGTAGGCAGGATAGACAGTCGGATTTTAAGTTCATTGGTTATCTTTTTTAGAAGAATTATAGCGATATAGGATTTAAGAAAGAAGTTATTAAAGCGTAAAAGTCTAATAGATGTTCCCAAGCTGAAGAGACTGCAAAAGAACTTCCTTAGGGGCGTGGACTTTAGTCCACGAATCCTATGGAATAAGGATTTTTTACGGGACTAAAGTCCCCTCTCCTAGTTCTTTCACAATCTCTGGAGCTTGGGAACGAGAAAAATAGATATAAAAACTATATACCGAAGTTTGTAGCTCTTATCATCTCTGTAATGTATTCTATAAGTGGGTCAACATAGAAGATTGAACCTACAGTTACAAATACAGCCAAACCAAGAATGGTCAAAAGAGGTTTAGAAACGTTGTAGTACGTAGTCTCTTTTGTTACCTGTTCTGTTGGCTCTTTTAAGAACATATAAACAACAAGTTTCAAGTAGTAATACGCTGCAATAGCAGAGTTAAGACCCATAATAATCGCTAACCATGTATACCCTGCATCAATCGTCGCAGACATTAGGTAAACTTTACCCCAAAATACTGAAAATGGAGGAACACCAGCCAAAGACAACATGAACAGACCCATAACTATAGCACCCATTGGCATGATTTTTACCATACCTGAGAACTTCTCGTAAGGGTGGTCATATCGTGCATGGTGAACTCTATGTTTATGACGACTTACCCATAACATTGCAAATGCACCAAGGTTTGTAAACATAAAGAGTCCGTAGTATAAGAATATACCTATATTTGCTTTCTCTGTTGCAAGAGCAATCGCTACCATGACAAAACCAGCATGAGAGATAGAAGAGTATGCTAACATACGTTTAACATCTTCTTGAACCAGTGCCATGAGGTTTGCCAATGTCATGGTAAGAACAGACAAGATAATAATCATGGTTTGAACCCACTCAATTTGAAGGTCAATAAACATCTCAAAAATTCTCATAGAGACAACAAATGCTGCAATTTTTGGAACAACTGACATATAACCAGCCAATGGAGCTGATGCACCTTCATATACATCTGGAGCCCATGTATGGAAAGGGAACAAAGAGAGTTTAAATGCAAATGCAGTTAAAAGTAACCCTGCACCACCAAGTAAAAACATCATCATACCTGGTTCACCCATTCTACTCTGAATAGCAGGTGCAATTTGATACAACTCTAAACTTCCAGAGATACCATAAAGAACTGCTGAACCCATAGTAAAGAAACCTGCAGCCAATGCACCCATGGTAAAGTACTTAACAGCTGCCTCAAATGAGTTGTGTCTGTTGTGCATTGCAATCAAAGTATAGAGTGACAATGAAGCAGTTTCAAGACCAATAAAGATAAGAATCAAGTTATCTGAGCTTACCATAAATTGGAATCCTGCAATCATAAACAAGAAAAGTGCAAAAAATTCAGGGTATGAATATTCATGAAACCTTTTTGATGTCAATGCTAGAGGAATAAATAGCACAGATGCTACCAAAATAAGCACTTGTGATAAGATGGCAAGACCATCAATCAACATAACATCAAAGAAACCTTTTTCATTGGGTCCAAAGTTTAGCCCCAATGTAGCCCCTAAATCTACAAACAAAATAAGAATTGTTAACATAACATAAAGAGATTTATGAATGTTCTCTTTTATCAAATCAATAGTCAAAATAACCAAACCACCACCAATAGCAATAAGCATTGGCATAAGGGTAGCAAGATTTAAGACATCCATAGTAATGTTTTTAGGATCTATAAACATTATTTTACCTCCTTTTTACTCACGATGATAGCTTCTTTAGTAGACTCTAATTGTGCGTGATTTTCCATTTGAACCAGTAACGCCTTAACAGAGTTATCAATTGGTTCTAAAATAGGTTTAGGATAGACACCCAACCATACAACAATAGCAACCAGTGGCAATAGTGCTGTAAGTTCTCTTCTATCTAAATCTTTTAGACCAAGATTTTTCTCATGTCTAACGGGTCCAAAAAATGATTTTTTAAACAGTGCCAACATATATACTGAACCAATAATAATGGTTGTACCAGCTAAAATTGTACCAATAGCAGATACTTTATAGAATCCTAAAAGAACCAAGAACTCTCCAACAAAACCAATAGTTAGTGGTAAACCTACTGATGCCATAAGCATTACACCAAATACCGTTGCGTAAACTGGCATAACAGCAGCCAATCCACCAAACTCATCCATAATTTTTGTACCTGTTCTCTCATAGATAACACCTACGAGCATAAACAACGCCCCTGAGACAATTCCGTGTGACAACATTAAGAAGATAGAACCACCAAGACCTTCTGCGTTCATAGCAAACACACCAATCATAATAATACCCATGTGTGAAACCGATGAGTATGCAATAACTTGTTTCATATCTTTTTGTGCAAATGCCACCATCGCTGTATAAATAACCATTATAAGCGATAATGCCATAATAAATGGTGTAAATGTTACTGACGCATCTGGTAAAATCGGTAGTGAAAATCTAACAAATCCATAGGTACCCATTTTAAGAAGTACGGCTGCAAGAATAACAGAACCAATGGTTGGTGCTTGTCCGTGAGCCCATGGTAACCATGTATGGAATGGGAACATTGGAACTTTAATAGCAAAACCAGAGAAGAATGCCAAGAATAACCAGAACTGCTGATTGGTTGTAAGTTTTAATGTATACCAATCTAATAAGTTAAATGACCAAATACCTGACTCTAAATGGAATAGGTATGCCATAGCTAAAAGACCAACCAACATTATCAATGAACCAGCAAAAGTATAGAGGAAAAACTTAACAGCTGCGTAGACTCTATCTGGTCCACCCCATGCTCCAATAATATAAAGCATTGGAACCAATGAAAGCTCCCAGAACATGTAAAAGATAATTGCATCTAGTGAAAGGAAAACCCCTACCATTGTCATCTCTAAAAAAAGAAGAGAAACAATCATGTTCTTCATATTCTTAGTGTCATCACGAAGTAAGATAATTCCTAAAAGAGTAATTAATGCTGCCATGATTACAATAAACAATGAAATACCATCAACCCCTACATTATACGAAATCCCAAATTGTGAAATAATCGGAGAGAACTCAGTAAATTGCATTCCTGGGTTAGTAGTATCAAACGATGCCCACAATCCAAGTGCCAATAGTAACTCAATGGCTGCTACAGAAACTCCATATGCTTTCGCAGAGCCTTTATCAACAACAAACCCTAATATCCCTGCTATTGCAGGGAAAAATATTAATATACTTAATATATAATCCATATCTTCTCCTTAACCTATCAATGCAGTAATGGCTGCAGCAACTATTAATAACAATGCACCCACACCCATCCAATTTAAGTACGCTGAAAGACTACCTGTCTGCATACCTCTAGAAACATCTCCTGACTTATAAGACATTTTTCCAATAAGGTCAACAAAGCCATCAACTACTGCTTTATCTATCTCCCAGAATTTTTTCGATGCCATTGTATAAGGTTGAACGATGAACTCATCATAAAATCTTGGAACATAATATTGGTTTGCTACCAATTTATAGATAAATGATTGCTCAAACTCTTCATCTCTTTTCCAAGCATTAGCACCTTTTCCAGCATATTTTTTCCAAGCAATAAAGATTCCAGTCAATGCCAAAACAATAACCAATCCTCCAAGGTATGGAGCTAAATGGTGAGTCTCATGACTCATCTCATAGTCAGGTAAGTTTTTAGTAATAAACTCATGGAAGTTATCCATAAACCAACCAAATGAAATAGCCAAGATAGCCAATGGTGCCATTGCTACCAATACATATTTGTACATATCATGTGGATGAAAACCTAAGGCTTTGTAACGCTCTTCACCATGGAAGGTAAAGAATACTTGTCTAAAGCTATAGAATGCTGTCATACCTGCTGTAATAACCAAAATAGCCCAAATAATAAATGAGCCATCATTAAATGCTGTTTCGATAATGGCATCTTTTGAGTAGAAACCTGCCATAATTGGAAGACCTGCTAGAGCAAATGAAGCAATTCCCATGTAAACATAAGAACCCATCATCACTTTTTTCATTCCACCCATCTTAAAGATGTCAAGTTCATCATCCATCGCGTGCATAACGTTACCTGCACCCAAGAAGAGAAGTGCTTTAAAGAATGCATGAGCTGCAAGGTGGAAAAGAGCAATCCAATACGCACCAAGACCAGCAGCTGCAAACATGTACCCTAACTGTGAGAGGGTTGAAAGAGCAACAATACGTTTAATGTCTCTCGCACTCAATGCCATTGACGCTGCATAGAACGCTACAAATGCACCAAGAGAAGCAATAAACATTGAAACACCATGTACTGCCTCTAAAGAGTAGAGAGGGTTCGCACGAATAACTAAAAATACCCCTGCTGTTACCATAGTCGCTGCGTGAATTAGTGCAGAAACAGGTGTAGGACCTTCCATTGCATCGGTTAACCATGTATGTAATGGGAACTGAGCCGATTTACCCATTGCACCAATAAAGAGTGCAATTGCAATTGAGACCAACAATCCATCAGCCAAATGAGGAAGTGCATTAAAGACTACATCATATTGAAGTGAACCAACATTCCAGTAGATAAGGAAGATACCAACCAACATACCAAGGTCAGCTACACGGTTCATAATAAATGCTTCGTTTGCTGCCCAAGATGGTGAGATTGATGGGTTCTCTTCAAAAGTTTTATCTTCTTTATGGTACCAAAAGCCAATTAGTAACCAAGAACAGACACCAACCCCTTCCCAACCAATAAACAATCCTGCAAAGTTGTCACTCATGACCAAAATCATCATAGAAAAAACAAATGCTGAAAGGTAAGCAAAGAAACGATTATACGCTTTATCATGGTTCATATACCCAGTAGAGTAGATGTGTACAATGGTAGAGACCAAAGTAACAACAAGCATCATAGTAACAGATACTTCATCGACTAAGAAACCAAAAGGGATACTTAAATCACCAGCAGATATCCAACTCATCATTGTTACATGAACAGCCCCATGCTCTGCAACATGTAGTGCTAGTGTCACCGCAGCAATAAATGCAATCCCAATAAGGCTCGAGTTGACAACTCCTACCAAATGTGTCTTGGGACTTCTTGCAAAAAAGAGTCCAGCAAACAGTGATCCAACAAAAGGAGCAAAGAGTGCTATGTATACTAAATTTTCCATTCTTCCTATCCTTTCATTGTTGAAATAACATCAAGGTCTAATGAACCATACTTTTTATAAAGTATAATTAAAAGTCCCAAACCAACAGCAACTTCTGATGCTGCAACAGCGATGATGAAAAAGGCAAACATTTGACCTGATAAATCACCATAATAGTTACCAATAGATGCAAATGCAATGTTTACTGCATTCAACATAATTTCCGTAGCGAAGAAGAGCATCAAAAGATTTTTTCTTCTTAGTACTCCTACAAATCCGATACTAAACAAAATACCTGATAGTATAAGATAATGACTAATACCTATCTCCATTGTTACGCCTCCTCTTTCTTAATCTCTTTTTGAAGCTCTTCATCTGATGCTTCACACTCGGTTAAAGAGTAATCCATTTTCTTACCAGCCAAAATAATACCTGCAATCATTGCTACAAGTAACATAAGTGCTGCCACTTCAAAAGGAACCAAATATTTAGTAAAGAGTACAAGTCCAACATCTTGTGCATTTCCACTCACACCTAAATTTTCAGCCAATCCAACAGGATAGAGTGCTTGAATATTCTCACCTATAATAGGTGCTGAGAACATAACCACAAACACAAGTGCCATTAACCCACCTAGTAAGAATACTAAAGTTGAGTTTCCATGCTTCTCTTTAACATCTTTTGTTGCATCAAAAAACATCATCGCAAATGAATACAGTGCCATAACAGCACCCACATAAACAATCAGTTGAACAACACCTAAGAAATCTGCTCCCAAAAGGAAGAAGAGTCCTGAAATTAAAACCATTCCAGCTGCAAGAGATGTCATGGAGTACAGTACGTTTTTACTCATTACGGTTATCAAGAACAAAATTGTTGTTGCAATCGCAAAGATGTAAAAGGCTACAAATTCATACATTTTCTTCTCCTTTTAGTACGCCAGTGGCGTTTTTTTAATGTTCTCATCAGCATTTGGACTAATCGCACCAAACCCTTGATACTCTTGTTGAAGATTCAACTGGTCAATTGGTGTCAACATGTCTTCAAAGAGTGAGAATGATGCTCTCTGCTCTGAAGCTGTCTCATAACGAGGTCCATGGACAATTGCCAACTCAGGACACACTTCAGCACAGTAACCACAGAAGATACATCGACCAAAGTTAATGGTATATTCCGAAACCTCTTTACGCTGATTTTCATCATACTGGGTATCCATAGTGATACAGTTAGAGATACAAATCTTCTCACAAAGACCACAACCAATACATCGGTAATGTCCAGACTCTAACAGTCTCAACATATCATGAATGGCTCTGTATCGTGGAGATATAGGCAACTTTTCAAATGGATATTGAGTGGTATGCATTTTCCCTCTAAAGAGTGCATTTATCATCTCTCTAAATGTTACCCAAAGCCCTACAAATAGCTCTGGCTTAAAGGTTCTCGAAACCACTTGTTTAAACTGTCCCATTCCTGTTACAGGAGTATGGTCTAAGTCTAAAGTCTTGTAATTTTGTGTTCCAACATTTCTGTTTTTAAATTGTTCTAAACTCATATTTACTCCTTATTGAACTAACATTATCACAATACCTGTGATAACTACGTTTACAACAGCCAATGGCATTAAGACTTTCCAACAAAGCCACATTAACTGATCTGGTCTTACATGAGGCCAAGCTGCTCTTACCCATAACATGAAGAAGAATGAAAAAGCAATTTTTCCAATAATCATCAACCAACCTGGGAATATCCAGAAATCATTGTATCCACCCAAGAATACAACCGATGCAATAACACCAATGGTAATCATGTTCGCATACTCACCGATAAAGAAGAGTCCCCATCTCATACCAGAGTACTCCGTTACATAACCAGAGATAATCTCTGCTTCATGCTCCAAAAGGTCAAATGGTGTTCTGTTGGTCTCTGCAAATCCAGCGATTAAGAAGAGTATAAATGCAACTGGTTGATAAACAACCAACCAAGTACCATCTGCTTGATAATCATTAAAATCAACAAAAGATAAAGAACCAACCATCATAATAGGAGCCAATATAGAAAGCCCTGTTACAACTTCGTATGATAAAAACTGAATAGCAGTTCTTGCCGAACCGATGATTCCCCATTTGTTTGCTTGAGCCATACCAGCTAAAAGTGGACCATAAAGACCAGCTGCCATCATACCAAGAACAAACAAGATACCAATATTAATATCAGAGGCAATTGAAGGTACGTAAACATCTATAAATGGAATGGTAAAATCAGGAAAAACAGGTACTGCTGCTAAAGCTATAAATGCTGTGGCAGCTGTAATTACAGGAGCAACAGCAAATATAATTTTATTGGCATGTTGAGGAATAATATCCTCTTTTGTAAAAAGTTTAATACCATCAGCTACTAACTGTAACAGTCCATAAGGACCAACATGCTGTGGTCCATACCTTCTTTGCATAAATGCAAGTATCTTACGCTCAATATACGTACCAAATCCAGCAATTGCTGCGATAACGGCTAAAATCAAAACAGCTTTGATGATAACCCCTGCAGCAGTTACTTCGGGTAAATGTGTTGCGTCCATATTTATACCTCCTTAATTGTTACTGTTTGATATCTTGACCCAGCAAAGAGTTCATAGATATTTTCAGCAGATTTAAAATCGGGAATGGCAACAATGTCACCTTCCATTCTCTCATCAACGATGACATCTAAAGTAAGTTTTCCATTGGCAAACTCTACTTCAACTTTAGAACTAAGTGCTTCAGCTTTTGCAGGACTTGTATAAAGTCCAAACCCTTCAAAAATTTGGTGTGCTTTGTCAGAGAAATCATTAAACTGTCTTTGAGGATTACATCTATAAGCAATCTCACCCTCTAATGCATTTGAATCATCAAACTTATCAACTGAAATCTCTTCAACTTCTACTGATGTAGACTCAAGCAGATAACCTCTATGCTCTACACCATCATTTGTATAGTGATTTGGAAGAGAATCAAACTCAACAGCTTTGAATCCTTTAGAAACTGGAAGATGCTCTGTCCACATAATGGTCTCTTTTGGAGCTGATGCTACTTCTCTTACAATATCATTTAACACATAACCGTTATATTCAAGTGCTGCATTGGTAGGAGTTACTCGTTTATGCATGTTGGTCAATGTACCCTCTTGTTGGTTCATTGCAGGCATATCTAAATCGCCATCTCCAAGAGCAGAGAGTTTAAAGTCACCAGATTCGTTATAACCTATGGTGTAACCTTCAGCTTCATCATCAAGGTCACAAATAAGTGCCACACCCAATGAGTTGGTTTTTGGTGGAATCATGGCTACTTTAACCTCTGATGATGCTTCAAGAACAGCTATAAGTTTCGCTAAGTTTTCAGCTTTTTCATGGAAGTATAAATCTTCACCAACCATTAATGAGAAAGACTCTTTTTTCTTCATCATCTTCTCAAAACTTTTTTCAAACTTCGCTGTGTCTCCACCTAAAAGTTCTACAAAGTCACTGTCTAGTTGCTCTTTAACAGAAGATGGAAGCTTATCTTGGTCTGCAAAGAGTTTAATAATGAAAAGTAATGCAGCCTCTTCATGTCCCACTTTATGAGCAAACATCTCAATATTTTTACCAAAAGTAGGAACCAAGGTATCTCCAACTGGGTGGAAGTATAAACCTGCACCTTTATTTAGTTTTTGAACATTGTTAAAGGCATAACGTGCATTTGGGTTGTCATTTCTAAGGCTTGAACCTACAGACATTACAAAATCAGTTGCCATAACCTCTTTGAAATCTAAAGAGTAGAGTGATTGACCAGAAGCTTCGCTATAGAAACCTAAGAAACGTTGAAATGCTCTTGCTTCTCTGTTAATAAGCTTCACACCCAATTTCTCTTTTAATGTTTGAAGCATAAGTGCCTCTTCATTCGTAATTACAGAGTTAAAGTTAATTACTTTTGCTTTTTTAAACGCTTTAACAGCTGCTGCAAATGTTGTAGCATCTTTGGTTGCTGTTCTGTTTTCAAAGTCATAACCAAATCGCCCTGCTCCACAAAGAGAGACATAGTTCCACTCATTGGTTACACGGAAGATTTTTTCTGTTCTGTCTTCTATAGATGCTGGTTTGGTCTCATAGTAAATCTGACAACCTGAGCTACAGTGAGCACATGTTGCAGGAATCTTCTTCAAATCCCAAGCATTTGATGTATAGACAAAGTCTCTTGATACCAAGGCTCCAACAGGACAAACTGCCACACACTCACCACAATCAGAACAGTTTGTATGCTCTGTACCATTACTTGGTGCAATCACAGACTTTTGTAACTTGTTCCACATAGCGTATGCATCTTTAGGCATCTCATCTTTCCATGCTTTATCAAGTGCTTCACCACCACGCTTGGTTGTTTTAATTGCAGCATCACCAATCATATCTTTACAGACCGTTGTACAACGCTCACAAACGATACATAGACCTGGATCGTAATGAAGAACAGAAGACCAATTGGTCGCTTCTCTTTTTGTATCTTGAATGGTATATGATTGTGAATCTACACCCAATTCTAATGTGTAGTTTTGTAACTCACACTCTCCACTTTGATCACAAACACCACACTGTAGTGGATGGTTAACATCATAAACTTCCATCATCGCTCGTCGCTCTGCTAGAATGTCTGGTGTACTAACCGTAATCTCCATGCCCTCTTTTACTTTTGCATTACAAGAATAAACCTGCTTCCCATCTGCTTCAACAAGACATAAACGACATGCCAATGTCGGTGAACATCTTGTTAAGTAACAGATAGCAGGAATAAATATATCGTTGGCACGAGCAGCATTAAGGATGTATTCACCCTCTTTTGCCTTATAATCGACACCATCAATAGTAATACTTACCATATTTTCTACTGTTTGTACTTCACTCATATTAGCTTCCTACCTTTTCAATCTCTACTTGATTAAATCTATAAGAGGATATCAAAGCCGAACTTAATCCCATATCAAACGTTGGGTTAAGGGCAATGGTACCTTTTAGAGATGTATCAATCTTAAACACTCTTTCAAATTTAACACCATCAATAATGTAACTTATCTTATCACCATCTGCTAGTTTTGCAGCTGTTGCAAATTGTTGCGAACCTCTTAGGTAAGCATTTTGCTCTAAATTTTTAGATTTTGCAGTAAATGCAGAAAAATGTTCCTGTGGGTTACAGTTATAAACAACGGTTCCATCATATCCATCCATCTCTACTGGTTCTTCTAACGTTTCATCTACAGCTACTTCAACCTCATTTAAAAGGTATCCTCTATGTTCTGCTCCTACAGCATCAAAATAGTCTGGTAAAGAGTCAAACTCTACTGCTTCAAATCCTTTTTTACTTGGAAGCTCTTTCGTATACTCAATAGTATATTCAGCACTTAAGCCTAAAGCGTTAGCAATATCATTTAGAACATAGCCTCCATACTCTAAGACCACATTCATAGGAACCACACGTTTAGTCAATGCTGTTAATGTTCCCTCTTGCTGATTAAGGGCTGGCATATCTAAGTCACCATCACCTAAGGCAGAAAGAGTGAAATCACCTTTAACGTTGTAACCAACAGTTGAACCTTCTGCTTCATCATCAAGCTCACAAATAAGTGAAATACCCATCGCGTTTCCAGCTGGAGGAATGCAAATTACATTGAACCCTGCATACTTTTCAAGCAATGCTAAGAGTTTGGCTATGTTTTGAGCTCTTGGATGAGCATATAAGTCAGACCCAACAACCAAAGAGTAACCCACTTTTTTAAGCAGTGATTTTCTTAAAGTTTCAAGCTCCTCTTCACCAACGTTTGATTCAGCCGATAAGTTACCTATGTCTAAGTCATTTAAAACAGCGCGAATAGCCTCAGGTAAATCAGTATCTTTTAGCAGTGTATCTGCTAAAAGTGCAGCCACACCCTCTTCTGAACCAGCTTCATACTTAATGAATTGAGTCACTATATTTGATATCTCATCATCAGCTATGGGGTGCATGTAAACAACTCTTGCTCTTTGCCACTTACTTGCCATATTAAGATGGTATTTTACAATAGGAGCATCATCATTAATGCGTGTTCCCATAACAATGACAGCTCTTGACTTTGTCAGTTTATCTAATGTTCCATTGGCTAACAATTTTCCAGTCACACTACCATAGGCATTCATGAATTTTTGGTAAGCTCTCGCCTCAGAAGAGATAAGTTTATAACCTCTCTCCTTTTTTAACTTTTGGAAAATAAGTGCCTCTTCATTTGAAGTCTCATTTGAGAAAAGAATAGTTCTAGCATTTTCAAATGCTTCTATAGCACTATTAAATGAAGAAACATCTTTTTTAACATTTTTATTGTCAAAATCAAATCCATAACGAGAAGCCGAACACATTGTAGAAAATTCTGCTTGATTCGTCACACGGTAAACTTTTCCATGCCGTACTTCATAATTTACATCATGACCTGCTCCACAGTGTGGACAAGAAGATGGAATCTGTGTCAACTCCCAAGCATTTGCTGTGTACTTAAAGCTTGTATCAACCAAAGCTCCCACAGGACAAACAGCTGCTGCTTCACCTAAAGTTTTATAGTTGGCATCCTCTTTTACATTTATAATCGTAGAAGAGTACCCACCAAATTTAACTTTTAGTGCTTCATCACCTGTAATTTCTGTTGAGACACGGACACACTTTTCACACATAATACATAAGGCAGGGTCATAAGAGACAACACCCCAGTTTTGTACAGGTCGAGCAGGTTCTTTGGTTGTAAAGTTTTGTCCACTTACACCAAACTCCATGGTTTTGTTCTGTAAATCACACTCACCACTCTTATCACATACACCACACTCTAAAGGGTGGTTTACGTTATAGAGTTTCATAATGTTTTGACGCTCTTTATAAAGTTCATCATTTTGAGTATTTATCACAGCACCATCGGTTGCTTTCTCTTGGCATGATAAAATCAGACCATCCACACCTTCAACGTCTACCACACACATACGACATGATGCAATAGGCAATGTTTTAGTAAGGTAACACATGGTCGGAATGTAAATGTCATTCTCTCTAGCGATTTCAAGAATAGTTTGTCCAAAAACAGCTGAACAAGCTTTTCCATCTATCGTAAGGTTTATGGCTTTTGGCTCTACATTTCTAATAGTACTCATCATACAGCCACCATCGATATGTAGTAACATCGCATACAACGCTCTGCCTCAGATATCGCCTCTTCACCAGTAAACCCAAGATTCACCTCTTTGTTATTGGTCTTACGCTCGTCAACACCCAGTTTTTCACTCTCAACTCTAGGTATTCCAGGCATCCAACCAGTAACTTTCTCTTTCTTATCGTACACTCTAAGTCTTGATAGGTGGTCTTCCATAATTTCATCATCAAGTAGTGTACGTTCACCAGAGTAGATATAACGACTAATAACCGACGCTGCACGACGTGCTTGTCCAACAGCATTAACAATGGTCATTGGTCCGTACTCACAATCACCAGCAGCAAAAAGTCCCTCTTTTGAGGTCATATAATCTTTACCATTGGTCAAAATAGAGTTCCAAGATGTCATCTCAATATTCCACTCATCAGGTAGAATCTGTAAATCAAGAGACTGAGAAACAGCAGGAATCAAATAGTCAATCTCAATATCGAAATCACCATCTTCTTGCTTAACCAATTTAGCACGTCCACCATTAGGGTCAGGAACTAAATCAAACTTGTTAACTTTTAGTTTGGTAAGTTTCTCTCCATCATCATAAATCTCTTCAATAGATGAATGAAAAATAAACTCAACACCCTCTTCAACAGCTTCATGATACTCTTCATAAGTGGTGTTTCTTATAATGGTCTTCTCATCACGACGGTAAAGCATAATGACTTTTTTAGCACCCTCACGAATAGAACAACGAACAACATCCATTGAAGTAAATCCACCACCAACACAAACTACTGTTTTACCTTCAAGTTCGTTTGAAGCAGGAGAACCAATACCATATTTATGCCACAAGTTAACCTTGTCAAGCATCTCTATCGCACCCCAGTAACCATGCATATCTGGATTCTCATTGGTTGCACGAACTTTTTTAGAAAGTCTTGCCCCAAAACCAAGAAGCGTTGCATCATACTCTTCATGAATCTCTTTGAGTTTCTCTGCATCAACACGACAATTATTAGTAATAGAGACAGCTTCCATTTCAAGAACCAAATCTATATCTTTGTTGTACTTATCAACAGGCATTCGGTACTCTGGAACACCCACAGCAACTTCACCACCATTAACAGGTAACTCTTCAAAAATATGACAAGCAATTCCCTCTAAAGCCAAGTAGTATGCAGCCGTAAGACCAGCAGGACCAGCTCCAATAATGGCTACTTTTTTACCATCGTTACGTAAAGGTTTTGGCTCAACAGGGTGTAACCAAGGTATCTCATGGTCAGTCTCATAGTCAGCACCTAAACGCTTAAGCTCCATAATAGAGATAGGCTCATCAAGGTTCATACGTCTACAAGCATCTTCACAAGGGTGAGGACAAACACGCCCACACGTATGTGCCAATGGCATGGTTTGACGTGTTGCGGCAAGAGAATCGGTAAAGACCATATCTCTTACACCCTCAATATAGGCAGGAATGTCAACATGAGCAGGACACATATCAGTACATGGTGCGGTTACTTTAGCAATATATGAAATATCACCAGCATAATGTATAGACTTAATTTGTGCATCAATACAGGTATCAAACTGCTCTTTATAATGTTCCATTAAATCTAAAATAGGTTTAGGAACTGTACGCCCAATCTCACACTTAGATGTTACCATCATCGTTTGTGAAATCTCTTTTAGGTGAGCCACATCATCATGTGAGCCTTCACCTCGTGCTATTTTGTCAAGTAAGTCGTAAAGAATTCTTCCTCCCCAACGACCAGGAGCACAACGACCACAGGCTTCAGAGTACTCTTGGTACTGAGCAGCATATTGAGTTGCTAGAACTACAGCATCTATATCTTCGTCGAAAATGGCAACACCATCCCAACCAATAAATGCTTTTGATTCTCTCTCTCCATGATAAGTTTCAGGAAGTTTGAACCCAGACTCACCCCACTCCTCAGATGGCTTACCACGGTTGTCGATAAACTCATCCCTCCAAGTAGAGAACAGTAGCTTTGCCATTATTTAGCCTTTGGCTTACTAGCTGTAGATTTTTTAGCAGGTGCCTTTTTGGCAGGTGCTTTCTTAGTTGGAGCTTTTTTAACTGGAGCTTTCTTTGCAGGAGCTTTTTTAGCTTGTTCTTTTTTTACTGGTTCTTCTTTAGCTTTCGCTTCAGCAGCAGCTTTTTCAGCTTCCTCTTTAGCTTTCGCTTCGGCAGCAGCTTTTTCGGCTTCCTCTTTAGCTTTCGCTTCGGCAGCAGCTTTTTCGGCTTCCTCTTTAGCTTTCGCTTCGGCAGCAGCTTTTTCGGCTTCCTCTTTAGCTTTCGCTTCGGCAGCAGCTTTTTCGGCTTCTGCTTTAGCTTTTTCTGCATCTGCTTTGGCTTTAGCCTCTGCTTTTTCGGCAGCTATCTTTTCTGCTTCTATTCGCTTCTCTTCTGCAAGAGCAGCAGCTTTAGCAGCAGCCTCTTTTTTATCAGCAATGGTTTTTTCATCAAGCTTCTTAACTACGATTGTCCAATCTACTTCATTGAACTTAACAGAGTTCATAAGTTCATGACCACTCTCTTTAATAAAATCAGCCGATTTTTGAATAGAAGAGTAATCTCCAACTTCAAAAAGAAAAATTCCTACTTCGTTAACTTTGAGCCCACCAACCAGTAGTTCACCCATTCTGTCATAGAAGTCATCATGTAAATGTCTTAAGTCATATCTTTGCATATTTTTCTCCTATTCCTATCTATCAACTTCACCGAATACAATATTGGTAGAACCAATAATTGTAACAACATCTGCTATGTAAGTACCGACTAAAATCTCTTGTAGTAAACCTGTATGGAAGAACGATGGAGCTCTACATTTAAGTCTGTAAGCATACGGCTCACCTTCTGACTTAATGTAGAATCCAAGCTCACCTTTTGGAGACTCTGTTGGAACATAAACTTCACCTTTTGGTGGTCTCATCCCTTGGGTCACAAGCACAAAGTGTTGCATCAATGCATAGTTTTGTGTCATTATCTCCTCTTTAGGAGCAGAAATGTACTGTGGTGCATGTGCCATTAACTGTGGTTCTGTTTCATCATACATTCCAATCAACTGTCTAATCATTCGAGTAGACTGTTTCATCTCTGCCATATAGAGTCTATAACGACCATAAGAGTCATTGGTCTCTGCTACTGGAATGTCAAAATCTAACTCAGAATAAAGCTCATATGGCTCCTCTTTTCTAATATCGTAAGCGATACCAGAACCTCTAAGCATAGGACCTGAACAACCCCAAGACATAGCATCTTCAGGAGTCAATACACCTACATCTTCAAGACGCATTTTCCAGATTCTGTTCTCTTGTAAAAGTGCATTATAAGTATGTTCCAACTCATAATCAACAGTGTCACAGAACTTTCTCATGTTAACCATCCAATCAGATGGAATATCTAATGGAACACCACCAATTCTAACAGATGAGTGTGTCAATCTTGCACCACAGTAATCTTCCATTAAGTCCATAGCAAATTCACGTTCACGGAAAGCATAAAGGAAAACGGACATTGCCCCAACATCTAGTGCATGTGTTGCCACAAAAAAGAGGTGAGAGATAATTCGGTTAAGCTCTAAAAGCATGGTTCTAATAACTTGAGCTCGTCTAGGTGCTTCAATACCAAGAAGTTTTTCAACAGCTAAAGCATAAGCGTAGTTGTTAGAGGTAGACGCAATATAGTCAAGTCTGTCTGTTGTTGGTAAAAACTCATTGTAAGTCATGTTCTCAGCCATTTTTTCAATACCACGGTGAAGGTAACCAATATCTGGATACGCTTTAACAACTTGCTCACCGTCTAGCTCTAACACAAGTCTTAACTGACCGTGAGCCGAGGGGTGCTGTGGACCAAAGTTAATAACCATGGTATTGTCATCACGCTCAAAATTGAGGTTTTCAAAAAATGGGGATAGTTTATTTGGTTGTTGCATATTTTCTCCCTCTACTTTCTATGTTCAGCTGGTTTAGAACCATCTGCTTTTTGGTAATCAACAAGGAAGGTTTTAGAGTACTCAATAGGAGTCTCTGTCTCACCTTCAGATATATCAGCTCCAAATGGTACTTCATATCCAACTCTTGAGAAACGTTTTGTATCATATCTATCAATCTGTGCTTGGTCTCTAATCTCTGGTCCAATTGCCTCACGTGCATCTTTTCCAAAAATCTTATCTACTTCATACCATGAAGCAAACTCATCACCATGTAATGGATAGGTTTTAAGAAGAGGATTCCCTTCCCAGTCATCAGGCATAAGAATTCTTTTCATAAATGGATGGTTGTTTGAAACAATACCAAACATATCAAACATCTCACGCTCTGCAAAGTTTGCAGACTTATAAAGAGGAACTACAGATTCTACTGCAAGTCCTTGCTCTATTCTCATTACTAAACGCATTCTTTTAACATCTTTTAAATTGTGTAACTGATAAAAAACTTCAAAATTTCCATCTTTTGCCAAATAATCAACAGCTGACATTTCCGAAAGAATGGCATAGTCACATTCGCTTTTAAGTGTCTCTATGGCTTTGAAGTTATCTTCATGATTAATCTCAACAATCATCTGACCCAACATGATTTTTGCTGACTTAATCGTTACCTTAGCTTCCAATGTAGCTAACTGCTTTGCAAACACTTCATCAGTTGCTACATCAAATGTTGGTACCGATGGCACAACATGAAAACGGTCAGTGTAGTACGCTTTACCTTGCACATTGTCTTTGGGGGTATATTTTCTCATATTATATTAACCTCAAATCTTGTTTTTTGTTATTCTTCATGTTGGCAGACTCTCTTCTGATTTTTTTCTGAAGCATCATCAATGCATACTGAAGTGTCTCAGGACGAGGTGCACAACCAGGAAGGTAGATATCTACAGGAATAATTCTGTCTACACCTTGCACGGTTGCGTATGTATTAAACATACCACCCGTATTCGCACATGATCCCATAGAGATAACCCACTTAGGTTCTGTCATCTGGTCGTAGAGTCTTCTAGCAAACTCTGAGTGTTTTTTAGAGAGTGTTCCTGCGAGTATCATCACATCTGACTGACGTGGAGAGGCTCTAAAAATGGTTCCCATTCTATCAAAGTCATAACGTGATGCACCAGATGCCATCATCTCAATCGCACAACATGCGAGTCCGTAGGTTAAAGGCCAAAGTGAGTTACTTCGTCCCCAGTTTACTAAATGATCTACTGTAGTTAGTGCTACAGGTAAGCCTCCTGTTGAGGCATAATTTACTTGATGCTGTGCCATTCAAGTGCTCCTTTTTTCCATGCATATATAAATCCGATTGTTAAAAGTACGATAAACAGAACCATCTCTGCAAATCCAAACCAACCAAGTAGTTTAAAGTCAATTGCCCAAGGAAACATAAAGATAATCTCTACATCAAAAAGAATAAATAAAAGAGCTATTAAATAAAATTGCGTCGAAATTGTATTGGGTTGCTTTGTAACCTCTGGTCCACACTCATAGATGGTTAACTTTAACTTCTCTGTGTCAAGTTTTGCCATTTTTCTACTTACAAACCGTGCAGCTATAAGGGTTGCATTAAAAGCAACAACTGTCACGATGAATAAGAAAAAAATACCTAAATAAGGGTGATTATTAATCACATGAGTCATTAGAACTCCTTTGTAAAAGATGTTATTCTATATTACCATATCACACCAATTGTGAGGCATACGGAAGAATAGTACATTTATAGTACCAAAAATTCATTAAACCAATTGTGTAATCATCGTGTCTTAAAAGGATAAAAAAGCTTTGTAACTAAGTGTTACAGTAGTTATGAATAAACTATTCTAAAACAAATAAATATTATTATTCTAAACTATAAAAAATAATTTATCTACACAACATCTAAACATAATTTTTATATAATGAAATTTGAAATTTAAGAAAAGAGAGAGTACGTATGAATATTTTATTACTCGAAGATGACCCACTACTCTCAAAAATATTAACAAAGCACTTAATCCAAAACCATACAGTCACTGCTGTTTATGATGGGAATTCAGCTTTAGAAACCATAGAAAATAAAAAATTTGATTTACTTATTTTAGACTCTAATGTTCCTGGTATTTCAGGACTTGAGCTTATTAAAGAGTTACGTTCCTATAATAACACTACGCCTATTATTATGATAACAGCTTATCAAGACACCATTCATCTAAAAACAGCCTTTACAAATGGTTGTAATGACTACATTAAAAAACCCTTTGAACTGGATGAACTTGACATGCGTATTGTCAATATCTCTCGTACTTTTAACATCGAACAAAATCAAGCCATACAGATTGCAAAAGATACTTTTTTTGATGCTCTAAACCATAAAATCACTAAAAATGGAGAGACATTTTCAATTGCAAAAAAAGAGAGCGAATTTCTAAACTATCTTGCTATCAATCGCAATAGAACTGTCTCAAAAGAGGAGCTTACACAAAATCTATGGTCATTTGACAATATGCCAAGTGATGCTACTTTACGTGTCTACATAAGAAATTTACGTGCATTAATTGGTAAAACAACCATTGAAACCATAAGAGGCATGGGGTACCGTCTTGTATCATAATGAACGCAGAGCCTTAATTGGTTTTTTACTCATCTATGTAAGTTCATCTATTTTAATGCTAGGTACTATTGGTTTTCTCTATTATAAAGAGAAATTGGCCACCATTGACCGATATTGTGGTGTGAGTATGGAAAATATGGCGATGCAGATTAAGATGGATATTCTTAAGCACAAAGAGATTAACTCTCTTTTTGATGATATAGAACGTCTTAGAATTGGACTTTATGATAAAAACTTTAAAGCCATCGTTTCTAACTTAACAACAAAGGAGATAGACTTTGACCAGACCAATTATACGCAAAAATCTTCTGCTTTTTTTGTAAGTTCATTTATTAAACCAACAGATAATATTAAATATGTAGTCATTGAAGATTCTAAAGTTTCAGGAAAGATGCTAGAACTAGAGTCACTCATATGGACCATGCTATTTATCGCCTCTATATTTGTTGCTTTAATTGGTTATTTATTAAGTAGACTCCTACTCAAACCTGTAAAAGAGAATTTTTCCATACTTAACCGTTTTGTAAAAGATTCAGCACATGAACTGAACACTCCTGTTACGGCACTGATGATGTCTGCAAACTACCTAAAAAAAACCTATGACCCAGAAGTAGTGGAACATATGCTTATGAGTTCTAAAATGATTTCAGAAATATACAACTCTATCTCCTATCTGGCTTTTCATGACCTTGATATTGAAAATAAAGAGGAGTTTGACTTAGCAGAACTTATTCAAGAGTCAGTAGACTATTTCAAAGAGATTGCTGGAAGTAAAAATATTATTATAGAAGCAACACTTCATAAACATACAGTAAATATGGATAAAAACAGTATAAAAAAACTTATTAACAATCTCATAACCAATGCCATAAAATATTCATACCGAGACAAAAGCATAAAAGTATCACTCAACTCTAATATTTTCACCATTCAAGATGAAGGTATGGGGATTGCTAAAAAAGACCAAAAAAAGATTTTTAAACGATATAAACGTCTTCAAAAACAAGAAGCTGGTGGTTTTGGTATTGGATTAGACATCGTCATGGGTATCTGTCGTAACAATAATATTAAAATAGAGCTTCAATCAGAACTGAAAAAAGGTAGTACGTTTAGACTAACTTTTAATGGCTAAAGAGGCGTATATTAAATCTTTATTGAAATTTAATGCAAAATCAAATTCATCTTTAGGCACAGCAGCTATTTGACTCCTAAAGTTTGCTAATAGCGAATTAACCATACTGTTACTATTGATTTTATTTAAAGATTTAATAGCACCTTTTAATCTGGCACTTAAAATCTCTCTATCTTCGTACTTTATATTATCCATTGTTTCCAATACAGCTTTAATAATTAAACTCTTTTTATCTTCAGGCATATTCACTCTCCTATTAACATTAAATTAAACTATTATTATAATATCTAAAATAAAGTTATAAACAATAATCACCCTCTTATTTTATAACATAAATCAAACTTTTATTCTTTTCCACTCACCTTTGTTAAATGCTCTCCACATAAAAAAAGCTTTTACAAAAGTATCTGAAATCATTGCGATATAGACCCAAATAATATCTTCAAAATACCAGGTCAATACAAAAGCAGGAATAATCCGTACCAACCATAAAGAGGTTAAACTAATTTTCAAAGTTCGTTTACTGTCACCTGCCCCACGCAATGCCCCTGCAAGAACAAAACTAATAGCCAGTGGTATTTGAGATAAACCTACTATTTTTAAATATAGAGATGCCTCTTTTATGGTTTGAGCATCAGTAGTAAAAAACTGAACTATAAACTCAGGAGTAAATATCATAAAGAATGAAAGAAAAAACATAAGCCCTATGGCGTACTTCATGACCAGCATAACATCTTCACGTGACTGTTCAGGCTTTTTAGCTCCTAAACCTTGCCCCATTAACGCCATGGCTGCGATGGTAAACCCAATCCCTGGCATAAAAGCCAAACCCTCAACACG
>JALUMR010000021.1 GCA_027055805.1 Campylobacteraceae bacterium | reverse complement strand
TCTGCTTTAAAATCTTTAAAACATTTAAAGTTTTTGATTTCTATGTTTTTTATGAAATGTTCTTTACTCATTGGTTGCTCCTGTAGGGTGCGATTGCTATCGCACCGTTTTAATAATGTTTTTACCGAGAGGTCAGGTGATTCATCATTTATTGCTTTGCAACAAATCACAAATCACCAGACCCCTCTATTTCCTCTATATGCAAATTTTGTTTTGACGGTGCGATGGCAATCGCACCCTACAATTTTACAAAATTCGCTATAATCTTCAAACCATTCTCATGGCTTTTTTCTGGGTGTGGTTGTATGCCGTAAATATTATCTTTATTTACAGCACTTACAAACTCATAACCGTAATAGGTTTTACCTATGGCGTATTTGTCATCACATACAGCGTGAAATGAGTGGACGAAATATAGGTAAAACTCATTGTTTAATCCTTCGAACAGTGGGCAGACACATTGGTCTGCCCCTACAGATTGTTTAAATAGTTCATTCCAACCCATGTGTGGTACTTTTAATTTTGTGTCAAATTTTGACTCATCAAAAGCCACCACTTTACCCTCTATGAGACCCAAACCTTGGCTTGAACCAAACTCTTCTGAACTCTCAAAAAGTAACTGCATTCCAAGGCAAATTCCTAAAAGAGGTTTTCCACTTTTAGCATAAGCTTTTACAGCTTCATCCATGCCGTTCTCTTTTAGGTGTTCCATCGCATCCCCAAATGCACCGACACCTGGCAAGATTAGCTTGTCGTAGTTTTTTAGTTTTGCTGGGTCACTCTCTACAGCAATATCTACCCCCACTATCTCAAACGCATTTATCACAGAAGCTAGGTTTCCCATGTTATAATCAACAATTCCTATCAAAAGCTATTCCTTACTATTAATTCTCGTGATTATAGCAAATTAAATTGAAAGGTATTATTCATTACCTCAAAATAAGGAAAACTAATAGATAGAATTTTATCTAATTTTAGATAAAATCGTCTTCTATTTAATTTTTAAAAAATACATTGATAAAGCAAAAGAACAAATAAATTATCAAAAAATCTTAACAGTAGGAGTTATAAAAAATGAGAAAAAAGATATTAATAACAGGTGGTGCTGGTTTTGTAGGTAGCCACTTATGTAGAAGACTGCTTAACGAAGGTAATGATATTATCTGTTTGGACAATTTCTTTACAGGAGATAAATCAAATATCATTGATATGTTAGAGAATCCTTATTTTGAACTTGTACGTCATGATGTACAAGAACCAATCCTATTAGAAGTGGATGAAATTTATAATCTTGCATGTCCTGCTTCTCCTCCTTATTACCAATTTGACCCAGTTGCAACTACTAAAACATCTGTCATGGGTGCTATCAATATGTTGAGCATTGCACAAAGATGTAAAGCAAAAATCTTACAGGCGAGTACTTCAGAAGTATATGGTGACCCAGAAATTCATCCTCAACCTGAAAGTTACAGAGGTTCAGTAAGTACCACAGGAATTAGAGCCTGTTACGATGAGGGTAAACGTTGTGCTGAAACACTCTTTTTTGATTTCCACCGACAACATGATGTAAAAATTAAAGTTATTCGTATTTTTAATACTTATGGTCCAGCCATGAATCCAAATGATGGAAGAGTAGTCAGTAACTTTATTGTCCAAGCACTCAAAGGTGAAGACATTACTATGTATGGAGATGGAACACAAACCAGAAGTTTCCAGTATGTAGATGATTTAATTGAAGGGATGATAAAACTTATGAACAGTCCTGATGAATTTACAGGTCCAGTCAATATTGGAAACCCAAATGAGTTTACCATGTTGGAACTAGCTGAAAAAGTCATTGAACTTACAGGAAGTGACTCGAAAATCATCTTTCAACCTTTACCACAAGATGATCCTCTTCAACGACAACCCATCATTGACTTGGCTAAAAAAGAGTTAGATTGGGAACCTACTATTCAACTAGAAGAAGGATTGAAAAAAACTATTGATTACTTTAAAAGTATAATTTAAATTTTTATATATAAATAATATTGAATAATCCTCCATATTCTATCTCTTTTCCTTTTAGAGTTTTTAGATAAAATTAGAAAAAATTTTTAATACGCTCTAAGGATATAGATGAAAATAGCCATTGTAAAACTCTCTGCTATGGGAGATATTATCCATGCCATGGTAGCACTTCAGTACATTAAACAAGCAAAACCAACTATTCAAATAGACTGGATAGTAGAACAAAGTTTTGCACAAATTTTAGAGAACAACCCTCATATAAACAACGTTTTAACAGTTAATCTAAAAAGTATTAAAAAAGACAAAATGGCTCTTTTTTCTGAAATTAAAAAAATTAGAACTTATTCTAAAAACAATTATGACTTGGTTATTGATGCCCAAGGACTCATAAAATCTGCTATAACGTCTAAACTTTTAGGAAAAGACATAGCTGGTTTTTCTAAAGAGTCCATTCGTGAAGGTGTTGCCTCTTATTTTTATAAACACAAAGTAGAGATAGCCTACGAAGCCAATGCCATTGAACGAAATATCAAAGTCCTTTGTAAACCTTTAGGTATTGATGTTACTCAAGAACAAATTTTAAATAAAGAGAAGTTTTTATATTTTAACACCTCAAATAAATTACCTATTGAGATAGAAAACTACATTGTATTTGTAGTGGGTGCATCAGTAACAAACAAAATTTACCCAAAAGAGAAGTTTTTAGAGGTTGCAAAACGTTTAAATGAAAAAACACTTGTTATTTGGGCAAATGATTATGAAAAAGAGGTTGCACTCTATTTGGAAAAATCATTAAAAAATGTCGTGGCTTGTCCAAAACTTAATTTAGATGAACTCAAAAGAGTCCTATCCGAATCTAAAATAGTCATTGGTGGAGATACTGGACCTACCCACATGGCATGGGCTTTAAATGTCCCCTCTGTTACTATTTTTGGTAATACCCCTGAGCATAGAAATACCTATATTACAAATATAAATAGAGTCGTAAAATCAAACACACAAGTAGACCCTTTAAACCTTGATAAAAATGACTTTTCCATTCAGAAAATCTCTACACATAAAGTTATCTTATTGGCGAAGGAGCTTCTAAATGGTTGATTACCTCTATCTTGGACTCTATAAAACTTTTGGACTTTTACTCAAAGTTTTACCTAGAAAAACCACCATTAAACTTATGCGTGGCTTGGCTTGGTTCGCCTATACAGTAAGTAAAAAACACCGACACATTATGCACAACAACCTCGACTTGGCATTTGACAACACACTCTCAGAAGAAGAGAAAAAACAGATAGGTATTGATGCCTTTGTCAACCTCATCGACACCACTTTTGGTATTATTTACCGTGATAATATGGATAAAAAAGAGGTGATTAAAAACGTTAGATTTGAAAATGAAGAGATAATCAGAGCCTACCAAGAAAAAAACAAACAGTTCATCTTGGTAACAGGACACTACGGAAACTGGGAGCTACTTTCACAGTCTATTGCTATAAAATTTGACCTCACTTTAGTTGGTGTGGGTCGAGAGTTAGACTCTAAAGTCATGGATGATATTCTCATAAAAAACCGTGAACGTTTTAATGTTGAGATGGTCTACAAAAAAGGAGCCATGAAAGGGTGCATCCGTGCCATAAATAAAAAGAAAATAGTTGGTATCTTAACTGACCAACATTTACCAGTAGAACAATCTATCAATGTAGATTTCTTTAACCATAAAGTAACACATACCCCTTTGGCTTCTATTTTGTCTCGTAAATTTGGCATTGACCTCATTCCTGCTTATATTGCTACAGATGATTATGAAAACTATACGGTTACTGTTTATTCTCCAATTAAAAGTCTAAAAACGAAAAACCAAGAAGAGGACTTAGAGAGCATGACCAAGGCACAAGCCAAGGTTTTAGAAGAGGTTATAAGAGCCAAACCAAATCAATGGTTTTGGCAACATAAACGCTGGAAAGAGTTTTATAAAGAGGAGTTGTACAAGAACCTTTAGTTCTCGTCAATCTCTTTAAGCCTTTTAGCAATGCTTTTAGGGTCATTATGAAATCGTGTATAACGTGTTGACTCAAAAATCCCT
>JALUMR010000020.1 GCA_027055805.1 Campylobacteraceae bacterium | reverse complement strand
GGTTTTGTAGGAAGTGGGGGAACACCTCTACTTATGGCAAATGAGATAGAGTGGTTTACACCTCAAAGTGAATATAGACCAACAGAGTACATACAAGGTTGGATGCACTTTTGGTTTGATGATACTAAACGGTTAGAAACAGCAAAACGTTTTCAAACTGCAAGAATAGGTTTTATACAAAAAGCTTGGGCAAGAGATAAAGAGCTTAAGTTAGAGGGGTTTGATGTTACTGAATTAGAAAAAGAATTTTCAACTGCTTTAATAAACATAGAAAATGCTTACAGTGTAGGTAAACTCTTACAACTCGAAGCTGACCTCACTAAAAAACTCTATAAATATGCTGCAAAAAAGACGAACCAATTAGGCTTTGTAAGAGAACACGCAAAAGCAGAAAATGCAAATGGGTTTTTAGACCATGGTAACTATTTGGCTTATGGTTTGGGTGCTACTACTTTATGGGTACTTGGAATTCCTCATGGTTTTGCAGTGATGCATGGAAAGACTAGAAGAGGGGCTTTGGTATTTGATGTAGCTGACCTTATAAAAGATGCTATTATTTTACCTTGGTCATTTGTTTGTGCTAAAGAGAAGCAGAGTGAAAAAGAGTTTCGTTCTCAGATTTTACAAAGTTTTGTGGAACATAAGGCTTTGGATTTTATTTTTGATGAAGTTAAGAAGGCTTCTTTGTATTATAAAGAGGAAAAAAACTTATGATGGTAACGTTCATCTCACAATGTGAGAAAAATGCTCTTAAAAGAACAAGAAGAGTTTTAGACTCTTTTGCTAATCGCATAGGCAATAATACATGGCAAACGATTATTACTCAAGAGGGATTAAATGCCGTACAAAAGCTACTTAAAAAAACGGCTTCAAAGAGTACGGCTGTAAGTTGCCATTGGATTCGTAGTAGAAGCAGAAGTGATTTTTTATGGGTAGTAGGAAACAGAGATGAGTTTGATGAAAATGGTATAGTGGCTGTAAACTATGGGGTAACTAAAAGATTTATAGGAGAGAAAGAGATTATGTTAGAGAAGATTTATGCGAATACAAATGGACAACGACTAGACCAACACCTTTTTGCTGTGGGATATTTGGCTAAGTTGTTGGTAGAAAAAGTTGTACCTGATGATGCTAATTTAGCAGAGGCTGTTTATGTGGCAGGGTGTTGGCATGATATAGGGAAGATAGATGAAAGTTTTCAAAGTTGGCTTGTCAAAGAGTTGAAAAAACAGAAAAAATATAAAGATATTCCAGATGATGGTGAACATATAGATAAAACTACAGGTAAGTTCTCTTGGCAGAAGTACCCACGACATAATGAATTTTCACTTTTATTATTTGAAATTTTATCTAATTTCGATTTGAATAAAGATTCATTGGAGAGAGTAAAACACGCTATTTATTGGCATCATGCAAAGCCTTTAAGAGGTAAAAAAGATGAGATAAAAAAAGTCATTGGTATCTATAATAAGATTGATGAGTTTGAAAAAAAGTACAAAGATACTTTAGATTTATTCAAAGGTGTTCTCTTCTCTGTTAATGAATTAGCCCAAAATTATGATGAGTTAGATATTGATATTAAGCGTATAAAAATACCACACTTTGATGATATAGAAGAGAAGTTAGAAGGTGTAGATTTACCTATCTATAAACGATACTCCCAAAAAGAGTCTATCGGTGGATATAAACACAACTTAGGCTTTAATGCCAAAAACAATCTAGCAAGAACAGCTATAGTAACAGCAGATAGATTAATCTCAAAATTGACAGCCGAAGAGTTAGATAGCTATATTTCTAATAAAAATTTAGAGTCTTTACTAGATGATGCTCTACAAAAAGATAGAGGATTAACCGTTCAGATAAAAGCGTGTTTAGAGGGTTTTGAAGAGAAATATCCTAACAGTGAACGAAATAAGAAGCAAAAAGAGACAGCCCAAGAGTTAGCAGATGAAGAGGTAACGGTCGGTGTACTAAATGGACCAGCTGGATGTGGAAAAACAAAGATAGCTTTAGAGTGGGCTTTAAAGACATCTGCTAAAAAAATCTATTGGGTTTGTCCAAGGGTTCAAGTGTGTGAGGGGATTTTTCATGATTTATGTTCTATTGAGTACCTACCCAATGTAAATATAGAGATAGTAACAGGTGAGATAAAAAAGAGTTTAAAAAATGGAAAAGTAGATGATACTTTAGAGGGGAAAGAGTTCTCTTCTGATATTATTATTACAACCATAGACCAAATAGTCAATAGCATTACAACACATAAGCATATCACAACACTTATGGACTTTATGAATGCTCATGTGGTTTTTGATGAGTATCATGAATACATTACCATGCAAGGGTTTAACCTACTTTTTGCTGAACTAATAGAGATGAAAAAATATCAACAAGATGATGAAAGTTTACCAAATACACTGTTGGTTTCTGCCACACCCAATCCTCTTTTTATAAAAGAATTTTTACGGCTTGATGAGGATGATATTATTGGTATGAAAAGCTTTAATAACGCTTCTTACCAAATAGATTTTATGGAGTATGATGATAAAGATGAATCTACCAACCCTTTGATGCTAGAACAAAAAGAGAAAAATACCTTTGTCATTAGTAACACAGCAATAACGGCTCAAAGAAGTTTTATAGACCATCAAGCCAAAGAAAATTCTATTTTATTTCATTCTAAATTTATAAAAAAAGACAAAGAGTATCTATTTGATGAAATATTTGACTCATTTAAAAAAGAGGGAACACAAAAGTATGATGTGCTAAGAAGTGGTCCCGTTGTACAAGCATCACTCAATATTACCTGTGACAAGATGATTAGTGAAATGACACATGCAGAGAACTTTTTACAACGCTTAGGACGGCTTGATAGGTTTGGAGAGAATGATGAAGTTAATGTTTATACTATTGCTATTACCGATGGAGTGAAGAGTGGTAAATCTAAAGATGGAAGTGCAAGATTTTTAAATGAGTTAGATGCTTTACAGAGTGCAAAGGCTTGGTATGCGTTTTTAGATAATGTTTTAACTAAAGAGAATTATACGATTAATGAGATGTATGCATTTTATGAACAATTTTACGAAGATGAAAATGCCAAAGAGTTTGTACGGCAAGACTTGGTATCGGCTCTTAAAAAAAGTGTAGGGGTGATAGATGCCAATGTGCTTGACCCTAAAAGTTTTCCAAACAAGAAAAAAGATGAAAAAGGAGGGGTAAAGATAAAGAAAAATTCATTACGAGGAAATAGCCTATTTGTTCAGATGGCTAAATGTAAAATAGAGAGTGTTAATAAAACTAAGATATTAGATGAGTATGCGTATGAAGAGTTAAATGATGCGATTACTTTAGAGGTTTCTACTATAGAGGGGCATGGTTTTGATGGTAAACCTGACTCTCAAAAGAATCTTTTAGGGTTTATGGCTCAGAAGCACCACAATATAAAAGGTGTTAAGGCACAAAAAGATGCTGAAATAAGAATGAAAGCCAGAGACCCCATGACACCCATATATTTGAGTTATACATTAGAAGAGCTAAGTACATGGAGTATGGAACCACATAAGTTTGCACAGTATTATGCTATGGGTTTAAAACAGCCTATTGGTATACTGTCATTAGAACAATTAAAAAAATAAAAGGAAACAGAGAATGAAAAGTGAAAAGATAACAGGTATAAGAAGCGTAGATTTTAAAATAATAGCAAAAGGTCATGGTGTTGTAAACTGGAATGGTCCGACTACTTTGGTTGGCGATGGTGGTAAAACAGTTGATAATCATACCATGCCCAAACTTCGTGGTTATACCAATTTATCAGGTAAAGAGAAAGATACAGGATATAAATATAAGAAAGAGGCAACAGATATTGATTTTAAAAAGAACCCACTCTATATTAGTCAAAACTGTGTTCGTCATCATCTTTTTCGTGAACAAGCGTTTGATGTACATTATGCGACTGAAAAAAATATTCAGAACCTTATAGCCTCTATGACAGGACTAATGAGAGGTTATGTTGTACCTGCTAGTCAAAACAAAAGAACAAGCCCTTTGCTTTTAGAAGATTTTGTAGACCAACTGGGCAATGGAAACTTTGAACAGTTTGGACAAGCAGGGG
>JALUMR010000019.1 GCA_027055805.1 Campylobacteraceae bacterium | reverse complement strand
AGCACTTGATAATACCAAAGAGAATAATAAATTTAATGACAATAATAAGCCATAAACGTCTGCCTAATCGCATTGAAGCAAATCCCTCTTTATAAAAAGAGAGAATTTTTTTAATGATGTGCATGACCTTCATCATGACGTGGATGTCTTTTTTCATGATGTTTAATAATCTTATCCATATTGGTGTCATCTAAAATCTCCAAATCATTGTTTTTAAACTTCTCCAACACATCACTAAGCAAAATACGCTCAAAACCTGTATGATAAAGCATCATGCCCAACTCTTTAGCCTTTGCATATGGGCTAACACCCATCTCTTGTATAAGAAGAGCATCTATCTTCATCTCATTTAATAACTCCATTACAGCTTGACCACCTGTTTGGTTGTTGGGAATAATAGTGACTTCCTCATTCTCTACAATGGCAAACCATTTGGCTTTTCCAAATAGAGGTGCTACGGCTGAATCTTCTTTGTTCATTTTTATAGGTATTGCTAGTTTCATTTTCTTATCCTTTTTATTTTTATATAATTGTTACGAAAAAATATTTTTGACTTTATCTAAAACACTTTTCTTCTCTTCTTTATCTTCATCCATCGCTTCATCTTTAGGTCTAAAGACATCATCAGGTAGTTTGTTTTCGGATGTTCCATCTACATTAATAACAAAAAGTTCAGGATGTATCAATGTCCTTAACTCTCTTCTTACTACCATATTGGTGGTCATAAGACTCATAGAACAACCATGACAAGTTCCAATAAGTTCAATATAAATCACCCCATCTTTCACTCCTAATAGAGTTATACCCCCACCATGAGAGCTGACATATCCACTCACTTGTGGAAGAGCATTTTTTACAGCATAATAGAGTTCTTCATCTGAAAATGGTATCATAATAAGTCTCCTTACATAATTTAAAGTTATAATAATTATCTATATGGATTATAATCTTATTATCCTTAAATAAGAGTAATATAGTCTTATTTATTTTAAATAATGCACCTCTTTTTAAGACTTTTTGATTAAAATCCACGTAAAAAGAGCCGTTAATGTACCAAATAGACAACCCAAAAAATAACCATAAAAATGTAACTCATGCTTTCTTTTTAGCATTAGCCATTACTATTGCTGAACCCTCTACCATTTTACCTCTTATTATTCATCACTTTAGTGAAAGTGTTGTTATGGTGGGTATTTTTACCTCTTTGCTTCGTGGTGGTGCTATTACCATTCAACTCTATGCTGCTTTTCATGCACAAGCCTATGCACGGGTACTTCCCTATCTTGGAAAAGTATTTTTCTTTAGGTTTTTGAGTTGGTTTATGATAGGTGCGAGTATCTTTTTTATAGGTGATAGTAACAAACCTTTAACGCTATTTTTTATAGGCTTAGGTCTTTTCTTTTTCTCTTTTTCAGCAGGTTTTGGAGCAATCTATTTTAAAGAGTTACAGGCTAAAATCTTCTCTAAAACTTACAGAGGTAAAACCATGGCAAATCGTCAGATTGCAGGGGCGATTGCTTCTATTGTTAGTGGTGGAGTAGCTGGGTATGTCCTCCAAAACTATGAAGCACCACAGAGTTATGCCTATCTTTTTATGGTTAGTAGTCTTTTTATGATTATAGGATTTGGAACATTTGTAACCATTGATGAACCTGCCAAAAAGAATGTAGCAACCAAAGAGAAAGATTTTAAAAGTTTTATAAAAAATGCTTTTCGCCTACTCAAACTTGATAGACGTTTACAACAGCAGATTTTAGCCATATTTTTAAGCTTTAGCTACCTTATCTCCATGCCTTTTGTTATTTTGAAAGCCAATAGTACTTTTGTACTCACAGGGTGGATGTTGGGTGGGTTTATTACCGTACAAATGCTAGGAAGCATCTTAGGGAGTAGCCTTCTATGGAGACGCATCTCTAACTATGAGAAAATGCTCTCATTGGCATTTATTTTTATGATACTGGCATTTGTGGTTGCACTCTTTGCCCAAAGCATCTACAGTTATGCCCTAGTTTTCCTACTTCTAGGTATAGGGCTAGATGGTTTTTCTAACAGTAGTATGAATTTGGTTATTGAGATTGCTCCAGAAGATAAGAGACCTGTCTATACTGCGATACAGACAAACTTGGTCTCGTTTGGACTTTTTTTCCCTATAGTAGGTGGTTTACTTTTAAAATTTACAGAAAGTTATACGCTCATTTACGCTATAACCATTACTCTTTTAGTATTAGGTCTTTTTATGAGTCTACGATTAAATAAGATAAATGACTAATGTTTAAAAAAGAGCGTTACTTACGCTCTTCATCTTTAGAGTTAGTGCTATGGTCATCATCTCCACCACTAGCCATGAGATATTTACCATACATCATGGCTGCAACTACACCGAGTACAATAAGGTAAGCTACCCAAGGTTCTCTGTTCATTTTAACTCCTCTTATTTTTTAGTATTGGTTTTAATATAAATGTACCCAATATCATCACCAATAGTAACTTTACCAATAATGTTCCAGTGTCCAATTTTATCAATTTTAGCTGTAGTAGAGTAATTGTTATTTTCAAATTTAAACGTATCAAGATTAATATCATCCATATCTGCAATGGCTCTTGTTATCTGAAATTTCACATTTGCATTGGTTACAGGAGTATTACTCTTTTTATCTTTAATACTAAGAGAAATTTTATTGTCTCCCATTATTAACATATTTTGGTTCGTACTTTTTTTCTCTAAAGAACGTTGTCCATAGAGCAAGTCATTAAGCTCCATACCAACTTTTCTACTGTTGATATTTACTTCTGTATTGTATTTGTTATTAAACTTGGCATTTGAAATAACCATAGTATTATAGTTTTCATCAACATCTTGGTAAGAGGTCATAAAACTTTTATCTTCATATACTGGTGTATTGACAGCACTTTTAACTGTCCATACAATCATGGAGAATGTCATACCAAAAATAAAAAAGAAAAAAGCCAACCAGAAATGGTATTTTTGTATTTTTATATTCATTTATTTTTCCTTTTATCTTTCCATAGTGCATAAAAATAAGCTAGAAGACCTAGTGCAACGATAAGGTACATAATAATTTTCCATATTAGAGCAAAGGTTCTACCACTACCATGAATAATAGAATCAACTTTAACACCTTTTGATTTGGCAATAGATTCAACCACAGCTGAATAACCATTTAACAATCCTGCTGACATTTTTGCTTCAGGAGAATTTTTATCATAAGAAGCTAAGAGAGGAATAATATAACTACTAAGAATAGTGTCTCTATCTACTACATTTTTAAGTTCATCACTTGAAAGCATGTTAACATGCTGGTCTTGAAGTGAAACAGTCAAAAGTACATAAGGGTCTTTTAAATTTTTAAGAAGATTGGTCTCAAAACTTTTTATAAACTCTATTTTGCTTTTAGTATCGCTAAAAGTTTTATCTGCATAACGATTACTTGCATAAACATAGACATTTACGCCTGTTTTTACAAAAAGTTCTTTTCCCATAGTGTCTATTTTTTCAATAGTTCGAGGGTCAAGACTCTCTTTACCTTTTAGAATAAATTTACTATTTATATTTTTAAATTGAGGAACAGAGCTATTATTTTCTGCTGAAGATTGAAGGGTAAGTGTAAGAAGGAGTGCAAAAAGCACTCCCACATTTTTGAGTAAACTTTTCATTTAACCAACAAATACTCTGGTTGGGTCAAGAAAAGAGAGCATAATTGTCACTACTGCTGATATTGTTAGCATAATTCCAATAACTTTATCCATTACTTTTCTCCTTGAATTGTTCTTTGCTTAATATTATCTAAACTGTTCATTTTAAGAGCATTAAGATCATGATTAACAGAATAAAATGTTTCAGCATTTTCATTTTGTACTACAATTGCATTGTATGTTAAAACTCCAAGAATAGTAAGTAACAATGCAACAGCAATAAAGTAACCAGTTAAACCATGAAGAAGACTAAAAAGCCCTCCCTCGGTTTGTGGATCAATTTGTGTATTTCCTGCCATATCTTATCCTTTTACCTGAATTGAGTTAAGGAAGTGTCTTAATGACTTCTCTTGAGTTTCATTTAAACGACCCTTAAAGCTTGGCATTGTACCAATAGCACCTTTTTTACCATTTTCAAGTACTTTACCTACTAAAGTATCATCAAATCCTGAAAGGTTTGCTGCCATACCATTCATACCTTTACCATCTGGTCCATGACATGATGCACATGCAGCAAACTCTGCTGGTTGTTCACCTTGCATACCACCAGCAATCCAAGTTGCAATTTTCTCAGCACCTTCACCAGAAGCCATACCAGCAGGCATAGCACCCATTGGGTAACCAAGGTTATTGGAACCATTATTAATGGCATGAAGTACTTGTTCCTTACTCAATCTATGAGTTAAATCTTGAGCTTTACCGTCAATACCTTCTGCATCAACACCGTGACAAGGAGCACACTGTACTAAGAATACAGACTCACCCATTGATGTAAGTGTTTCATCACTTGGATTTTCCCAAGCTTTTGCAAACTTAGCATTGTTCTCAAGTACTTCTTCATTGTATTGACCAATTTGTGAAAATTGGTTGGTTGGGTAACCTACAAAAAAGTACCACATCATCCAAATAATGGTACCCATGAAGATAAGACCCCATCCAGAAGGTATTGGATTGGTATACTCACCAATACCATCCCAACTCTCATCAGCCAGTTCACCCGTTGCTGTATCGTTCTTAATCTGGTTGACATACTTAAGTACAGTAAATACTGTAATTACAATAATTGCCAACGCACCTAGCATTGTTAAACTATTAATATAATCATCACTCTGAAAAGCGTCACCTGCTACGAAGTACGTTCCTGTCATCAAAGCAACAATTAGAATAATACCACCTATGACCATTTTTTTCATATTGTATTTCCTCCTAACCGTTATTTTTCTTTTGAATTGTCTCTTTTTTCAAGAGGAGTTGCATCAATCGAATCATTAAGTACCAAATCTGAATACTTTTCAAAGTCTTTCTCTCCAGTCTTCTGTCGTTTATAGATAGAAAAAGCATACCCATAAAAGATTATGAATACAAAAAGAAGAATAAAAAACTTACCATATCCTGCTATTGTCATTAATGTCTCTTGATCCATGTCTCACCTCTTACTTTAAAGAATTTAAGTATGCGATTAACGCTACTATTTCAGGAACTTGTCCGTTAGCAACAGCATCTTTTACAGATTGATTTTTCATATCAGCTGCAACTTTTTTAGCATCTTCCAATGCTTGAGCTTTCGCATCTTCCCATGAACCAAGTTTAGGCATACCCTCTTTGTCATAAGGAACACCAAAAACTTGTTTTTGAGTATTTGCATTAGCATACGCTGTTGCAACATCTGCAGTATTTTTAAACATATGTGGGTACTTAGGCATAATTGAACCTGGAACAACATCTGAAGGGGACATCATATGATTCTCATGCCACTCAGTTGTTCTGTAGTTACCAACTCTATGTAAATCTGGACCCGTTCTTTTAGAACCCCAAAGGAATGGTCTATCATACGCATACTCACCACTTAGTGAATACATACCATATCTGTCTGTTTCAGACTTAAATGGACGAATCAACTGTGAGTGACACGCGTTACAACTATCTTTAATATAAACTTGTCTTCCTGCTAGCTCTAAAACAGTATGAGGTTTAGTTCCTACTGTTGGTTGCGAAGCTTTTGCGAAATCAGGAATGATTTCAATAAAACCTGCAAAAGCAACTGTTAAAAATAACATTACAGCAAAGAAAAATGGTCTTTGTTCTAACCAATGAAACATAATTTCTCCTTTCTCTTAAGACGCCATAGGCGATGCATTTGCTGGCTCTTTATCAAGCACTCTTCCTGATGTTGCAGTTTTAAACATATTGTACGCAAATATCAAGAATCCAGTTAAGTAGAACAATCCACCAATACCTCTAAGTGTATAGTATGGGTGAAGTACAGTTACTGTATCAATAAATGAGTAAAGTAATGAACCATATTCGTCATATGCTCTCCACATCATACCTTGAGTAATACCTGCAATCCACATAGATGTAAAGTACAGTACAATACCTACAGTTTGAATCCAGAATTGTGTCTCCATTAGTGACTTAGAGTAAATCTCTTTTTTAAATATTCTTGGTGCCATATGGAATAGTGAAGCCATAATCATAAAGCCAACCCAACCAAGAGTACCATCATGAACGTGTCCTGGAATCCAATCTGTAAAGTGAGCAATAGCATTTACTGATTTAATCGCCTGAATAGGTCCTTCGATTGTACTTAACATATAGAATGTTGAAGCCATAATCATAAACTTAATTAGTGGTGATGTTTGAAGTTGTCCCCACTCACCTTTCATAGTAAGAAGCATGTTAATTGCTGAACCCCATGATGGTAAAATAAGTACTATTGACATTGCAGAACCCATAGTCTGCATCCAATCTGGAACAGTTGAGTAGATTAAGTGGTGCCCACCAGCCCAAAGGTAAACAAACATTAATCCCCAAAATGCAAGAACTGACAACTTATATGAAAATACATTTTGTCCTGATTCTTTTGGAAGGAAGTAATAAATCATACCAATAATTGGTGTTGTAAATACAAATGCAACTGCATTATGTCCATACCACCATTGTACTAAGGCATCATTTGTTCCTGCATACATAGAAATCGAATGCATTGCTGAACTTGGAGCACCATTTGCCCAGAACATTGTAGGAACTTCCATGTTGTTAAACAAGAATAACATTGCAACTGCTAAGAATGAAGACATATAGTACCAAACAGAAACATAAATAGCTCTCTCACGTCTCATACCAATCATTCCAAACATTGCTACACCCCATAGAACCCACCATACTACGATAAGTAAATCTAGTGGCCACTCTAATTCAGCATACTCTTTTGAAGTTGTATAACCCATAATAAGTGTTACAACTGCTAAAAGAATAGTTATAAAGTAGAGCCAAAAATGTAACTTTGCTACTGTCATTAAAAATTTAGACTCCTTAAGAGACATTTTTAATGTTCTTTGTCCAACATAGTACCATGTTGCGAAAATACCACTTAAGGTAAAACCAAATGCTACTCCATTTGTGTGTAGTGGACGTAACCTTCCAAATGTTCCGTATTCCCCTGCTAAGTTACTTAGCTCTGGAAACGCCAATTGAAAGGCTATAATAACACCTACTAGCATACCAATGATACCAAACAAAATTGTAGCAAACGTAAACAGTTTGACTACTGAGTAGTCATACTCAAGTTGTGCATTGCTTTGCATCAATACCTCCTCTTAAAAATTTTGATAGAATAGTGACATAATGTGACTATCTAATTTTAATAGTATAAAGATAACCATTAATTTATACTTAAATTTATGATAAAGATGCGTTATAATAAATAACTTGTTTACTTTAAAGCTTAGCAATAATTTTATATATATTAAAAGGTGTTTGATAATGTTATTAGAACAATATAAAGAAGCAATTGAAAATAGTAATATCGTCTCTAAAACTGATATTCATGGTATTATAACCTTTGTAAATGATGAATTTTGTGCGATATCAGGCTATAGGAGAGAAGAACTTATAGGTAAAACACATAATGTTGTAAAAAATCCTGATGTTCCAATAAGTAACTTTCAAAAACTGTGGACAACTATTAAAGAAAAAAAGACCTACAAAGCCACTGTAAAAAATAGAGCAAAAAATGGTTCTGACTTCTATCTTAATACAACCATCACTCCTATACTAAATGAAAAAGGAGAGATAGAAGAGTTTATAGCTATTCGTTATGATATTACAAAAGAGATAGAGTTGAAATTTGCTTTAGATAAAAAGCAAGAACTACTATTTATGCAATCAAGATTTGCAAGTTTAGGTCAAATGATTGCCAATATCGCCCACCAATGGAGGCAACCTCTCTCTCAACTAAATTTAACACTTTTTTCTCTTAAAAAATCTTCTGATAATGATAAAAAAGAAGAAGTTTTTAAATATTACAATGAAAGTAAAAAATTAATCAAAGAGATGTCTCAAACCATTGAAGACTTTTCAAACTTTTTTAACCCTAATAAAAAAACCGTAATATTCTATTTAACATCTGCAATAACTGATGCATTAGAGATACTTAAAAATGATATAAAAAAAGAAGATATCAATATAGAAATTAAGTCAGAAGATATTTTAGTTGATGGAATATCAAATGAGTTAACTCAAGTTGTTATTAATATTATAACTAATGCCAAAGATGCCTTTATTACAAACTCTATTAAAGATAGAAAAATCACTATTACTATTTCAAAATCCTATATTGGTATTGAAATTTTTGCCTTTATTATAATAAAAGACAATGCTGGTGGAATTTTAGAAGAGCATCTTCAAAAAATATTTGAACCCTACTTCACTACAAAACATTCCTCTTTAGGTACAGGTCTAGGTCTATTTATATCTAACCTAATTATTCAAAAAAGTTTACATGGTACCATAGAAGCAATAAATATAGATAGAGGTGCAAAATTTACCATTACTATACCCATTACAGAAAGGAAATAAAATGTATAGCCAATTTAAAAAAATAACCATAGTATTAGCAGAAGATGAAAAAAAATTAGCCATTGCCATGAAAAGTGCAATCGGTGAATATTTTTATAAATTTATAGTTTCATATAATGGAGAGGAAGCTTTAGAAGCCTATCAAAAGTACAAACCTAATATTCTTATAACAGATATATTAATGCCAAAACTTACAGGATTAGAACTTATGAAAGAGTTAAGAAAAGTTGACAAAGAGTTACCTATTATTATTTTATCTGCACATAGCGACAGGGACAAACTTTTACAGGCTATTGATTTTGGAGTTACAAAATATTTTATAAAACCTATTGACCCTGATGAACTTTTAGATTATATAACAACACTTATCCCTAAAATTGAAAAAAACAGGGTTATAAAACTTAGAGAGAATTTTAGCTTTAATATTAAGACAAGAGAACTTTACTTAAATAATTTTTCTATAAAACTAACAAAAAGAGAAGTAAATTTATTAGACTTTCTTCTACAGCAAAAAGAATATATGGCAAATAATAAAATTATAAAAAGAGTAATTTGGAACGAAGATGTTTCTGACGAAAGACTACGAACATTTATTCGAAGATTAAGAGCCAAAACTTCAAAAAGTTTAATAATTAATAGTTCAGGCTTAGGCTATGGTATTGCTACTTAAATTAGACCTCTTCTTTTTTCTTCTGCTCTTTTTTCTCTTTCATCGCCTTAACTTTTTGCTCTTTCTCATAAGCAGCCTGAAGATCTTCTTCACTGTCAAAGAGCAATCCATCCATCATTTTTTTACTATCATCAAACTGACCACCTTTAGCAGCCCAAATAAATATACCTAAAAGCGTAAAACTTACTATTATACCTACGGTTAGTTCCAATATTAAAACACTGTTCACTTTTTATCCTTTATTTTAATTCTCATTGAGTTTCCTACAACTATTAAAGAGCTTAAACTCATAGAGAGTGCAGCAACCAGAGGTATAACGTACCCAGCCATAGCAACGGGTATAGTTATAACATTATAAATAAGAGAGAGGGCTAAATTTTGCTTAATAAACTTAAAGGTTCGTCGAGAAATCATAAAACTATCCTCAATAGCTTTTAGTGAATTGTTAAGTATGACTACATCACTTACAGCCAAAGCTACATCTGCCCCACTCCCCATCGCAATAGCAACATCAGCATAAGAGAGTGCCAAAGCATCGTTGATACCATCACCAACCATAACAACACTTTTGCCATTTTCTTTTAGACCCTTAATATAGTTTGCTTTATTTATAGGTGAAAGCTCTGATTTATAATTTTTTAAACCTATACTTTTAGCTACACGATTAGCAACCTTTTCATTGTCTCCTGTTGCCATGATAATATTGATATCAATAGAAGATAAATAATCAATAAGCTCTCTAATACCCTCTTTTAATGAATCATCTAGTTCAAAAGAGAGAACTACTTTACCATCTATAGCGAAGTGATAAACAGTATAAACTGTGTCAAATTTAAAATCGATATCTAATTCATCAATTAGACGGCTATTTCCACCAGCAATTATCTTATCATTATAATTAGCCTTTAAACCTTTACCCTCTACTTGCTCTATATTGGATAGCTCTATTGTCTCTATAGATTCAAAGTTCTTCTCTAAATATTTTTTAATAGCCAAACTAACAGGATGTGTTGAGCCATCACTTAATGCATAGAGTTGAGAAAGTATCTCTGAACTTATTTCACCTGTAACATTTTTAACATCTAGTTTACCCTCTGTGATGGTTCCTGTCTTGTCTAAAACAACAGTATCGGCTTTAGAGAAGGTCTCTATAAACTTAGCCTCCTTAAAAAGTAATCCTTTCTCAGCAGCCCATGAAATACCAATAAGAGAAGCAATAGGCGTAGCCAATGCCAAAGCACAAGGACAAGCAATAACAATAACAGAGATAGAAACAATCAAAGCTTGTTCAAAATCACCACCATACAAATACCAACCTACAAAAGTTAAAATTGCTAAAAGCAAAATAGTTATAGAGAAGTATTTAGAGAGTTCATTAGTAGTATCTTCTATCTCTGGTTTTGAAGATAATGCATCCTCTAAGAGTGTTACTATATTATTGAGTGTTGAATTTGCATAGTTTTTAGTAGCACTATATCGAATGACTTGACCTGTATTGATAGTTCCACTATAAACAATATCTCCTGCTTTTTTTTCAACAGGCAATGACTCACCACTCAAAGAACTCTCATCAAAAGTAGCATTAGAACCTATAAGAAGACCATCAACCGTAGCTTTTTCTCCTGTTTTAACTTCAAGTATATGACCTACTTCTATAGAATCAAGTGGTACAACTCGTTTAACTCCATCTTCAACGATAGTTGCTTCTAGGGGTACTTGTGAACGAATCTTATCCATTGTATCAACAGCATTTTTCTTACCTATAACTTCCAAATATTTCCCCACTAAGACAAAGGTTATAATCATCGCTACCGAATCAAAATAGCTGTGACCTCTTCCTCCAAAAAGTATATAAAGTGAATATATATATGTAAGTGTTGCCCCTGAAGAAACAAGGAAATCCATATTGACAATACGGTTTTTTAGACCATAATAAGCTCCCTTAAAAAATATCCATCCACTATAAAAAAGTACAGGGGTAGCAAAGATAAACTCTGCAATATGAACCAAATGTAGAGTCTCAGGCTTCATTCCCATAAAAAAACCTGCATACTTTGCAACATCTATCATCATAATATTCATAGAAGCAAAGATTGCAATTGCCATACGCATAAAGTAATCTTTTTTATTTTTTGTGGCTTTTATATCTTCTTCTGTTCTATCATAAGGATAGGCATTGTAACCGATACTTCTAATCGTATCTATAACTTTTGAAAGAGGAATGATATCTTCATCCCAAACTATTTTTGCCTTGTTATTAGTAAAGTTTATCGTTGCGTCAACTATACCCTCTTTATCAGCCAAAACTTTTTCATTTAACCAAATACAAGCAGCACAATGTATCCCCTCTATTACTAAGTCTACAGATGAGAATCCATCAGCTGTTGTTTTAATATAACGCTGTTTAAAACTCTCCATATCAAAGCTACTACTGTCACTCTCTACTTGTAAAGGAGGGGCAATTTTACTGTTTCCCATCTTTTCATAAAAACTATCTAAACCGTCATCTTTTAAAAGATGATAAACTCCTTGACAGCCATTGCAACAAAAATATACATCTGGATTATTCTCCTCTGTAATCATAACTTTTTCATCAAACTCTAACTGACAATGAGTACACTTAATCTTAGACAAATACTATCCTTTTGTCACTTTTTGTCACAATTACATAACCAAAAGTAATATTTATTATAATTTATAGATATAATAAGTAAAATTATATCTTTATTTTATATTATATAGGTATTATATTAAAAAAAACAAGGAGTCTTTAATGCCATATCGAATAAAACGATATTATGGTTATATTATTGCAACAATCGTTGCTTTAACACTGCCATTTATAACTATAGGGGGGAACCACATATTCCTACTCTCATTTGACAAAAAACAACTTCATCTAATGGGTACTGCATTTGATATGCAAGAACTCTATATGATGCCATTTCTACTAATGTTACTCTTCATCGGTATTTTCGCAGTAACAGCTGTAGGGGGTCGTGCATTTTGTGGTTGGGCTTGTCCTCAAACCATTTTTAGAGTTGTATACAGAGATTTAATTGAAACAAAACTTCTTGGTCTTCGTAAACGTATTAAAAATAAACAAAAAGATCCTGACTACTCAAAAAAAGAGAATCAAATTAAACGTATTGTTGGTATTTTAATTTGGTCTGTTTTAGCACTCATCGCTGCAGCTGATTTTTTATGGTTCTTTGTACCTCCTGAAGATTTCTTCCAATATATTCAGCACCCTGGAGATCATACTATTATGATAGGAATGCTTCTTGGTGTTGCTGCTTTTCTTATCTATGATGTTGTTTTTCTAAAAGAAGACTTCTGTATCTATGTTTGTCCTTATTCTAGGGTTCAGTCTGTTCTTTATGATGAAGATACTCTACAAGCTATCTATACACCTTCAAGAGGTGGTGAAATTTATAATGAAAATCATGAAAAACTTGTATTTAAACAAAAAGATTTAGATAAAGAGAAATATGACTGTACAGCCTGTGAAAGCTGTGTTACCGTCTGTCCTACGCATATTGATATTCGTAAAGGAACACAACTAGAGTGTATTAACTGTCTTGAGTGTGTTGATGCCTGTACTACAGTTATGGGAAAACTAGGTAAAGAATCACTGGTTCAATGGTCAAGTACCAATGAAATTTTTAACAATAAAAAAACAAAAATTTTACGTGCAAAAACCTATATGTACATAGTAGCATTGATTGCTATTTTAGTGGGATTAGTTGCCATGGGAGGAACCAAAGAGTATATGCTACTCAATGTTAATAAAACAACCCAGATATACAAGATTAAAGAGAATAATGAAGTTGTTAATAATTATTTAATGCTCTTCCAAAATACAGAACCTAAAAAGCATACCTATAAACTGGAAATCATAGGTGAGTATAAGGGAAAAATTGAAATTCAAAGATTTAAAGAGTTAACACTTAGACCTGGGAAAATGGCTAAGAAAGTTGTTGTTCTTTCAACTAAAGAGAGATTGGTTAAAAATTCAACCAAAGATACTCCTCTAACAGTTATGATTAAAGCTTATGCTGTTGATGAACCAGATAGAGTATTTGTTCTCAGAAAAACTGCATTTATCTATCCTAGAACAGATAAACTCAAGTAATAATTCTTAAAAGTAGTGGTTCCCTCCACTACTTTTCTCTAACACAATTTTTATAATAAATCTTTTTAATCTTATTTTTTTCTTAATCTTTTTCTATACATTTATCTGATATAATTTACTACTAAATATTAATAAATTATCACAAGGTATAAAATGATTGGTCATAAAATACTTATCTTTTTTATTGTTATCGTACCTACATTTCTATTCTCCATCCCTAATAATGTCTTTGTTATAAAAGATAAAGATGGAAAAGTTATAAAAGGTAAACATGTTACTCATGTTAAAAACTCTTATTTTGATGAAGACAAATCATTAAAAGAGATGAGCAATATTTTAAAAGAGCTAGATAAACTATCAAAAACAAAAAAATCAAATGAATTTAAAAAAGAACAAAACAAACTTATAAGTAAACTAGATAGCCTTGAAGAGAGAAGAAACAATCTTACTGAATCAGCACTAGGATACAATAAAGAAAATATACTAAAAAATGCTAAAAAGCATCTTGGTGAAAATTATGTCTGGGGAGGAACAGTTCCAGGTGGTTTTGACTGCTCTGGTTATATGCAGTATATCTATAAAAAAGAGGGTGTTTCCATTCCAAGAACAGCCTATCAGCAATCTAAAGTAGGTAAAGAGGTAAGCAGATTCGAACTAAAAAAAGGTGACCTACTCTTTTTTCTTACCGACAAATCAAGAAATATTCCTGTTACACATGTAGGTATGTATTTGGGTGATGATAAATTTATTCATGCTGCTTCAAAAAGAAAAGGCATTATTATTAGCTCTTTTAGTAAGAGCAGATATAGTAGATTGTTTGTAAAAGCTACTAGAATTATCAAGTAAAGTTAATTGTTCAACCCAAAATAGACTTTTTTTCTTCTTAATATTATAGAAACATAAAAATTAACATATTATTAACCAACTAATTAGTTAACCGTTAATCTTTGGCTGTTATACTTCTCTTATCCAAATATAAAATTTAAAGGAAAAAAAATGAAAAAAACACTTTTACTCTCAACATTAACAGCTGGATTACTTTTTAGTACCACCATGTTACAAGCCAAAACAGATACCAAAACATTGGTAAAACAACAGATAACACAAAACAAAAAAAACTTTAAAAAAGCTCCTAAAGAGATTGAAGAAGCACTTAATGCAAGTTCTCTTGCTATGCAAAGTTTACAACATAAAAAAGTAGATGAAGCAAAAAAACAACTTAAGATAGCTACTGAAAAATTTGACTTAGCTCTTAAAAATAACCCTGCTTTAGATATTGTACCGTTAGATGAGCAAATTGCTGTATTTGAAACTCTTTCTTCAGCCAAAGAGATTCAGCACACCTTAACAGAAGCACAAGAGTTATTGACTAACTATAA
>JALUMR010000018.1 GCA_027055805.1 Campylobacteraceae bacterium | reverse complement strand
GCACAGTTGGGAACGTGAGATAGTTCGCTCTCTTTAGGAGGAAAATTTTCCTCCTTGGACTGTTGGCTTGAACTACATGCAGTGAAGATAAGTATTAAAAATAGGGTTAAATGTTTCATAGTTTGTCCTTTTTTATTGACCATTATACCAAACGAAATATCATAGTTACAACTCCCTTCTTGCCAAATCAATCAACTCTTGAGGCGTTATTTTCCCATCTCTGTTAGCATCAGCTCGGTTAAAGTCCCATTTTTGGTACTCCTCTACACTCATTTCCCTATCTTTAGCTTCTGATTTAACATCTTCCATATTTGAGTTACTGTCAGCTAGGTATTCACTGTAGTCAATATAGCCATCTTGATTTGTATCCATCTTTTGATGTATACCTTTTATCATAGAGTCGCTAATAAGTGCTGAACAGCCACTAAAAGCTCCAAGAAGAAGTACGCTGAAAATAATTTTTTTACTATTTAGTTTCATAATTTGTCCTTTTAAAATTTATAACTTACACCAAAATCTAACTGATTTTGTGCAATGCCTTGAACATCACCTTTTTCATTTTCAAAATCTCCAAAGCCTGTACTGCTATGTAAATAACCTATTTTGGCATCTACATTCTCATTAATGTTATATCTAATACCTAAGCCAAATATTGCACTGATAGTATCTACTTTTTTATTGCTAAACTCGAAATTTTTAAGTTCGGCTCGTCCAACATCAAGACCTATAGAAACATAAGGAAGTACATTTTTTGATTCTAAAGAGCTAAAACCTAACTCATAGTTAATACCAAGAGTATTTGCTGTAATATCACCTGTATCAGTTTTTATTTTTTTATCTTTAATCGTGAATTCGATACGGTTTTTATCATAATGTTGGTAACCTATCTTAAAGTCATAAGAGAGAGAGGTAGCATCTTTGTATTTTTTGGTATTTTTATTGTTTCCATTACTATCATAGGTACCTACCTCTAAGGTATCATCTCCTATATTGATGAATGCTGCATCTAACCCTATATAGAGACCATTCGTATTCTCATTGGCTTGTAGAGAAAGTGTGTTGAAAACTAAGCCTAAGATGGCTATTGATTTTAATATCTCTTTACTCATCTGTTATCCTTTACTGTTTAGATAAGAACATAATAAAACAAAAAGATGTGAAAAAAATGAGATTTAAATAATAATATGAAGTCTGTCATAAAAGAGGTATTATAACCCCTTCAACCTCTTCCCATTCAAAACCACAAATAAAACAGGCAAATAGAGCAGGTTTAAAACCGTCCCCCAAAGTAGACCAAAGCCAAGAGCTATCGCCATAGGTTGAAAAATGACAGCTTGACCTGTAGGGAAAAATATAAGTGAAGCCAGACCAATGAGTGTGGTAACAGTAGTTAAAATAATCGGTCTAAAACGTTTACTTGCAAGGTGGTAAATCTCTTCCATATTGGTAGCTTTTTTGAGGTTCATCATCATGATTATTCCATCGTTTATGACCACTCCAGAAAGTCCAAGTATGCCTATGACAGAAGAGAGACTTAGGTTTACGTCGAGTAAAAAATGACCATATAAAACTCCTAAAAATGCAAAAGGAATTACAGACATCATCATAAAAGTTTCTCTAAATGAGTTAAAAAGGTAGAGCAAAGAGAGCATGATAAGTATCATGGCTAGAAGTGAGGCTGCCATCATATCTTGTTTTAAACCTTTCTGCTTCTCTTGTTCTCCTTTGAACTTTAGTTTTACACCATCTTTTTCTATTTTGTTTAGTAGGGGTCTTATTTTCTCTACAGCTTCATTTGCAGTGATGATTTTAGAGTTAACAGAAGCATAGATGTAGAAGTTTTTTTCTCCAAAATCTTTGATGATTTTTTCAAATGATTTTAGGGTTTTAAACTCAACCACTTCACGTAACTTTACACGACCATTTATACCGAGGTCAAGCTCAAAGTTTTTAAAAGCCTCTAAAGAGTCTTTGTTGTCACTGCGTATACGCATCTCTAGTAGGTTGGTACTATCAAAGGCTATGGCTACTTTTCGCTCTAAGTAAAGAGTAGAGAGTATCTGCCCTAACTGTTGTTCATCTAGCCCTAAAGATTCACCATAACTATTGACTTTTAGCTTAATCTCATCGACTCCAAACTTGATACCATCATTGACAGAAGTAATACCATCAAGAGCCAAGAAAGCTTCTTTTAGCTCTTTCATATAGGCGATGACCTTTTGGTTGTCATTTGATATAAGACCTATTTTAATGTCTGACTTTATGGGTCCTACTTTTTTTTCTACTATCTCTAAGTCGGTTAGATTAAATGTCGTTAAGTAATCTTTCTTTTTTAAAAACTCTCGTAGTTTTTGAGAGATAACGGTCGATTTTTCATCGCGTGTTCGGTTGCTGTCATCATAGTAAAAACTTAGAGAAGGAGTAATGTAAGCATCAACCAAGTTTTGGGCTTTGAGTTTCTTCAGTTCTATTTTTATCTGCCCCACATAAGGGTAACTCTCAGAGTTTCCTGCAGCGTCACGCCTCCAACCTGCGATGGCTCCTATATGTTTTATTTGGAACTTCTCTTTTTGGGCATAGACATCTTTCTCTATCTTTTTAAGTATGGCATTGGTCTCTTCTGTAGAGGTATTGACATTGGCTTTTAAAGCAATGGTTACGGTAGTAGCATCAAACTTAGGAAACATCTTAAATTTACTCGCTTGTATACCCATAACAATACCCAAAGGAACAAGAACTAAAAAGAGTAAAAGAAAGCTCTTTTTGTACTGAATAAAGAAGTGTATAACCCTAGAGTAAAACCTGTTTACCCCCTCCCAACTCCTTGGTTTGCTCTCTCTTTTTAAGATGTGTGCAGCGTGTATGGGTAGAAAAACAAACGACTCTATAAGTGAAGCCAAAACCAACACAGCTACTGTAATGGGAATGAGTTTCATTACTTCACCTATGGTTCCTTGAATCATTAGGGCAGGGATAAAAGCAAAGAGGGTGGTAAGTGAGGCAATGGTAACAGGCTTAAACATCTCTTTGGCTCCCAAAAGAGCAGCCTCTTTGGGTTCCAATCCTGCTTCTACGTGTTGTTGAATATTTTCACTAACCACAATGGCATCGTCCACAATAATCCCCAAGGCTATAAGCACCCCAATAAGTGAAATCATGTTGATGGTATAGCCTGTAATGTAAAGGTAAAAAGCTCCCATGACAAAAGAGGTAGGAATACCCAAAGAGATAACCAAGGACATTCGAGCGTTAATCAGTAGCATCACCAAAAGAGAGATAAGAATGATTCCGAGTAAAATATTGGAAACCACAATGTTGAGTCTGTCTTTAATACGTACTGAGTTGTCATCATGAATAAGGTAATTAAGTTCAGCGTTTTTAGCGTTTAGTTCATTTACTATTTTGTTGACTTTTTTAGATATTTCTAAAGAGTTTCCCACTTCGCTCATGCTAATAAAAAGGTCTATAGAGTCTAAATTGTCCACCGAAAAGAGTGAAGCAGACTCTCCATAACGTTTCTCTACTTTGGCAATATCTTTTAGGTAAATACGTTTTCCTTGCACCACGACTTGACTCTCTTGGAGCGAAAGAGCAGTTTTTTTACCGTTGTAGGTACTTACGTAGTGGTGACCTCCTTGACTCTCTTCTATTTTTCCTATGGGGTAAATGTAAGAGAGTCCTTGGATGGCTGTTGCAATGCTATTTTCATTAAGACCAAGGGCTTGGATTTTTTGTGAGTTTAGGCTAATGTCATAGTACATCTCAGCATCACCGTAAATGGTTACATCAGAGATATTTTTAAGCGTAGATATTTTCTCTTTTAACGCTTTTGCACGTTTAATCAATACGGCATGGTCAAGAGTATTAGAGCTAATGGCTACAGCCATAAGACCTTTTCCTGTAGAGAGAACTTGAACCATAGGTTCATTCATGTCATTAGGTAGGTACTGCTTAGTTATACTTATGGCATCTTTTATTTTGTTGGCAGTGTTGTATTTGTCTACCCGTTTTTCGAGTTCGAGTATCATGTTAAACCGAGCAGGAGTGATGATGGTAGACATCTCTTTAACTCCATCTATGTTTTTGAGTTCATCCTCTATTCGTTTGACTACCATTTTGTCTAAAATATCAATAGAAGCCCCAGTGTATCCACCTGAAATGGCTACCATGTTCAGCTCAAAAGAGGGAAATATCTCTTTAGGAGTTTTGGT
>JALUMR010000017.1:1683-4238 GCA_027055805.1 Campylobacteraceae bacterium | reverse complement strand
AAAACTGGGAAGAAGAGAATATTCCTCATACTGTTCGTAAAGAACGCATGAAGTTTTTTAATAATAATATCCAAAAACTGGAAATGGAGAAGTCGGCGTAGTGGGGATTTTTCGACAGCCTAGGTCAGACCCCTTATTTTAGACCCCTTATCTTATTGACTTCTTCTCCCAAAAAAGATAAAATAATACTAAAGTATTATAAGGAGTCAATTATGACTGTTTCAATAAAAGAAACAACAAGTATTAAACTAGATGTAGAAATAAAAGGCAAAGCCAAAGAGATATTTAAAGAGCTTGGTATCACTATGGGTGAAGCTGTCAATATCTTTTTAAGTCAAGTAGCCCTACATAAAGGGCTACCTTTTGAGGTCAAGATACCAAATGAAGAGACTAAAAAAGCAATAGAAGATGCACGAAAAGGTATCAATATGGAATCAACTTCTATAGAGGAGATGATGGCAGAACGAGAGAATATGAAAAATGCTTAAGGTTAAACGCCATAAACTTTTTGTTAAAGAGCTTAGAAATGCAAAACTAAGTGACCAACACTTTTCAAAATATATCGTCTATCTTGCAAAATTGATTGAAGAGAAACCTCTTCCTGAGGAAGCTTTAGACCATCCACTAAAAGGTGACTATAGAGATTGTCGAGAGTTTCATATTAGTGGAGATTTATTGGTTATCTACTTTATATCAGATGAGACACCAAATCTAATTCGTCTAGGGTCTCATTCACAGCTTTTTAAATAAGGATTCAGGGGCTAATATTTACTCTCTACACCTCTAGTTCCATCCTCTCTGAGGTGGAATTCATAGGGAACAACAACAAACCTTTACGTTCACCTCTTATTTGTGTTCGGTGTTACCGAACCTACATGTTATCAATCAAAAGTTCAAAGTTCAAACATTTCTTAGTTTTTCGTTACTCTTTTTCATTCAAACTATTATCCTGCCCTCACACAACGCACAACATTGCTACTACGTGCCTTATAGCTGTTGAGCGTGTAACCATAGCTGAAGTCGACACCCCACGCAAGGTTAGTGTAACTTGCATAGGTAGTAGACGACCAATAGCCGTAAGAGGTAGTCTTCTCAAAAACCGAACTAATAGCAGGATGATAAGTCCCATAATCAACAATACTCAGCAACTCTTTTTTATTTGGTAATCTCCAATCACTTTGACCATTTAAAGTCAGTCCCTCACAGTAGTCAATGGCATCTGTCCATTTTGCAGATTTTATGCTGTTGGCATTATCACTATAGTCATCTTGCCACTCTAGTGTCGTTTTACTGTCAGTAACCACACCATTTGCTTTTGTAAACCGTGTATCTATTCTTGTTATTGCTATACTTAGGCTACTAAGCCCTATCATAATCAAAAGGATTGTTTTCATCAATTTTACCTACCTTGTTTTGTAATTTATAGCTATTTGCGTGTTTAATATGTCCTGCAAATGAAGCCTGAACAGACAAGAATGCTCTTATCTCTTCAAGACCCATTGTTCCTTTTTGTCTCTCATATTCTGCTAGATAGAGAGCTTTTTTATATTTAAAATTATGCACCACTCTTCTTCTCACCAGTGTATAGTGAGGTCGTATGACATAACCTAAAAAATTCAATCCCTCACTGTTGGCTCTTAAAATATATCTATCTCTAAGTTTCAGTTCCAACTCCTTTTCCAAATAATCCACTATCTGTTTGTACTGATAAAGCAACTCCTCTTTTGAATCTGAAAAGAGTACAAAATCATCAACATACCTCATATAACGTTTGCATTTTAGTTTACGCTTTACAAAGTTATCAAAATCATTCAGATAAACATTGGCAAAGAACTGGCTTGTCAAATTTCCTATGGGTAAACCTTTATGCTTTGGTACTTTAAAAAGGCTCTTATGTGCTGGTAAATTTTCAAAGCTTCTGCTGTCACCTTTCATAAAAACATCTTGGGTCACATCTTGCCAGATGATTTGATGGATTAGGGTTAACATCTCATGCATCTCTATATCGGTACCCTCTACTCTATAATAATCAGAGATGATTTTCTCTTTTAATTTTAAAAAGAGTATCTTTTTATTGATACTGTAAAAAAAACTTTTTACATCCAATTGTAAATAATATCTGCTCCTTCTCATAAAATGTCTAGCCCTTTTACTTGCACCATGAATGCCCTTATTTTTTCGGTTACTATAACTGTCATAAATAAAATATGGCTCGTAAATCTGCTCTAAAATAGGCACAACAATATGATGCACCACCCTATCTGAAAAATCAGCTGCAAACACCTCTCTAAGTTTAGGAGAGGTGGTCAAGAAACATACAGAGCGTTTAGGCTTGTATGCTCCTTGATTTAGCAAAGTCTCTAAGTTACATAAGTTATCTATGAGATTGGCTTCATAGTGCAGTGCATTAATAGTATTGCGTTTTCTTCTTCTGCACTCTATGTATGCTTTATATATCTCTTTAAATGTAAACATTATCCTGCCCTCACACAACGCACATTATTGTTATTTGACTTATTGTTGTTGTTCGTGTTACCATTGTTGAAGTTGACATT
>JALUMR010000017.1:0-1583 GCA_027055805.1 Campylobacteraceae bacterium | reverse complement strand
CTTCTGCACTCTATGTATGCTTTATATATCTCTTTAAATGTAAACATTATCCTGCCCTCACACAACGCACATTATTGTTATTTGACTTATTGTTGTTGTTCGTGTTACCATTGTTGAAGTTGACATTCCACGCATTGTTAGTGTTACTTGCATTTGTAGTAGACGACCAATAGTTGTTAGAGGTTTGGTTCTCCTCTTTAGCTTCTAAAGTAAAAATGTTACAGCAAAAGTGTCGTAGACCATATACCACACAGTGGTGGAAGAACCTCACAATATTTCGTCGCACTCTCTCAAGAGAATATCTCATCTTGAAACTCTGGCGACTGAGCCTAGCCATGCTTGTGCCTGACGGCAGACTTCAAAACTTAGCTTAGAACAATGTTCAAACTGTTTAAAACCCTTAAAGACTTTTAACTCTTGTGTTATTCGTATGAGCATCTTTACCTCTTCTGCTTTATCTCTAAGTTTCAAAAGTTCAGCCTCTCTTTGGCTACTCATGTTTGCTCTTTGAATCAAAAAGAGCAACTCTTTAGAGTAATTTCTCAAATCTTCACCGATGGTATATTTATGGTATTTATCAAACCCCTTAACAATGGTCTCAACATACACCACCAAATCTAAAGCCGATTTATAAATGGGTAAATTATCATAATACAAAGCACACACCTTTTAGCATTTTATATTTTAAAAAAATCAAAAATCAAAGTCCAAACATTTTTAATTTTTCATTATTAGTTTTTCATTATTCAAACTTATTGTCCTGCCCTCACACAACGCACATAATTGTTATTCGACTTACCGAGGTGGGCCGTGTAACCAAAGTAGAAGTAGACACCCCACGCAAGGTAAGTGCGACTTGCATCCGTAGTAGACGACCAATAGAAGTAAGAGGTGGTATAATTTACAAATGCTGTGGTATCAATAGTAGGAGAACTTTTCCCCTCTACCACAATACTTTGAAGCTCTACCACTGTTGGTAGTCTCCAATCGGTATAATTACCTAAGGTTAGATTACTACAATAGGTAGTGGCTGTGTCACCTGTCGTGTCCGAATAGTTTCTTGCATCATAATTCTCTTGGGTTACCCATGGTTTTGTTATGGTTTTAGCCTCTGCATCATCTTGCCACATTAAGCCTGTTATTTGGTCCTCTACTATCTGTTTTTCATCATCTCTTGTGTAGCTTGGCTCTACCCCTTTTTGGTAGAAACCATCATCTTTTATGCTTCCATCAGCTACTTCGTCTCCTGCTTCATTGTAACTTTTGGTTTGTCCTGTTTTTTTTATGCCTTGGATTGCCGTCTCTGCTACATCTGTTACAGTAATTCCCACCATAACCGTTTCAGAATCAACTGTTCCATCATTGACTTTAAAGGTAAAGCTATCATCTCCAAAATAATCAGCTGTTGGCGTATAGGTTAAGTCAGGTGCTGTTCCACCTAATGTTCCGTGACTTGGTTGGCTTACAATGGTGTAGGTTAACTCATCATCATCTGCATCACTTGCTGTTAGGGTTATGGCGTTTGCTATGCTGTCCTCTTCAAAGGTCAAAGTTTGTTCGTTAGCTATTGGGGCAACATTTGG
>JALUMR010000016.1:1864-4254 GCA_027055805.1 Campylobacteraceae bacterium | reverse complement strand
GAAACCTTTTTTCTTCCCATTACATTATCCTTCTTATTAAATTTAAAACCTCAAAGTCATTTTCACTACCACATATTTTAATATTTTAAACTAAATATAATTTTAAACTACGGTAAATAATTAATAATTAAATATAATAGTAAAAAAGAGCCATGAAAACACTACTTTAGACTCTTTAATTATTAGAGAAGTTCCAAAACAATTAATCTAAAAAAGCAGTAAAAATTTCTATAAATTCAAAGGTTCTACGCTATAAATAAGTTTACTCGCTACACCTGTCTCATAGAGCAAATAAAAATAGCTATGACGCACCCATTTTTTAATCAAAACTCTTTAGTTAATATAAATTAATAATAATCATTATTTATTATTATAATAATGCTATACTTTTATGAAATTTTAAAAGAGGAATATATGAATTTAAAAAAACTATTAATGATACTAATACTACTCTCAGCACAACTTTTTTCAAACCCTGTACTCCCTCCACTCTATCAAGATGGAGAAGATTTTAATAGCACACAAGAGTTCTTTATAGATAGTCGTAGTCCTGTCAAGGCTGTAGATATTAGCCATGATGGTAAATATGTCGTATCTGCTTCTAGTGATAATAATATTCGGCTATGGGATATAAAAGAGAAAAAACTACTCAAACTTTTTAAAGGGCATACCGAAGAGGTACTTTCTGTAAAAATTAGTGCAGATGGACAATATATTGTTTCAGGTTCAGCAGACAATACTTTAAAGTTATGGGATATAGAGACACAAACAGCCATTCATACTTTTAATGAACACTCTGGGGCTGTTAATTCTGTAGATATTAGTTCAGATGGTCGTTACTTACTTTCAGGTTCTGCTGACCATAGTATTATACTATGGGATATAACATCAGAGAAACCTCTAAAAACTTTTGAAGGACATACAGGGGCTGTTAACTCTGTAGCTTTTAGCCATGATGGGAAATTTATAGTCTCAGCTTCGGAGGATAGAAGTATAAAACTATGGAGTATTGACAAAGGAAGTATCCTCAAAACTTTTAAAGGGCATAGAGATAGTGTCTTATCTGTAGACATCAGCCAAGATGGAAAATATATCGTCTCAGGTTCCAAAGATAAAACTATTGGGGTATGGAGTATAAAAAAAGGGAAAATGATTAAACGGCTAAAAGGTCATAAAAACTATGTCAACTCTGTCTTAATTAGTAAAAATGGAAAATATATCGTCTCATCTTCAGGTTCGTTTTACAACAGAAAAGACAACAACGTCAAGTGGTGGAGTCTTAAAAAAGGAAAACTTCTAAAAACATTTAAAGGTCACAACGGATATGTAAACTCTGTAGCAATAAGCAATGATGGAAAAATCATAGTCTCTGGTTCAGAAGATGAGAGTATAAAAGTATGGAGTATAAAAGAGAAAAAAAATATAGAAACACTAGAGGGGCAAAAAAGCACTGTTAACTCTGTAGATATCTCTGCCGATGGAAAGTATATATTATCTGGTTCCAATGACAACTCTGTCAAACTATGGGATATAGAAAAAAATAGGCTGATTAAGATATTTAATGGTCAAAAAGATGATATTCGCTCAGTTGCTTTTAGTGGAGATGAAAATTATATTATCGCTGGTTCAGGCTCACAAAAAGGTGACTTGAGATATAGTATCAAAATCTACAATAAAAAGAGTGGTAAAGTAGTCAAGACTGTTAAAAGTAACCGATACATAAATTCAGTCTCGGCTAGTACAGGACGCTATATTGTTGCAACCCTACAAGACTCTTATGATATTAAACTTTGGGATAGGAAGAGAAGCAAATCAGTTAAAACTTTTAAAGGTCATCTAGCTCAAGTTAACTCTGTTGTTATTGGCAAGAATGGAACTTATATTGTCTCAGGTTCAGATGATAATACTGTTAAACTTTGGAATAGAAAAACGAGTAGAGTATTGCATACCTTCAAAGGGCATACAGAAAAAGTCAACTCAGTAGCTCTAAGTAAAGATGGTCAGTTTATTGTTTCAGCTTCTGATGATAAAACCATAAAGCTTTGGGAGAGAAAGAGAAAAATCCTCTTAAAGACATTTAAGGGTCATAAAGACAAAATTAATACCATAGCCATTAGCGATAATGGGAAGTATATCGTCTCAGGTTCAGGAGAAGAGTATGGGAATGATGACAATAGTGTAAGAGTTTGGGACAGAGAAGATGGAACACTGCTTCAAACTTTTATAGCTAATGCTCCTGTCACTTCCGTAGCCATAAGTCAAGATGGACGTTACATTGTATCAACATCAGGAGATGATATCAAGCTATGGGACAGAACAAAAGGAGATAAACCTATAAAGGAGTTTATAGGTGGGGTAAACGGAAACTGGGCTGTTTTTGATAATGTTAC
>JALUMR010000016.1:0-1764 GCA_027055805.1 Campylobacteraceae bacterium | reverse complement strand
ATTCTACTTATTAGTACACTTTTTGCTGAATTAAAAATAGGTGATACTTTTCCTACTATTCCACTTATTGACCAATTTGATAAAAAAATAGAGCTACCGATAAAAGGTAGTGCTGTGGTTATGGTCTCATTTGAAAAAGAGGTCTCAAAAGCCATCAATGCCTTTTTAGAGAGCAAAGATAAAGCGTTCTTAAAAGAAAACAATATCACTTATATCTCAGACATTAGCACTGTTCCCTCATTTTTGATGAACTGGGTTGTTCTGCCCAAGTTGGAGAAGCTTTCATTTTCTGTTGCTTTAATTTATGGTGAAGAGGGAGAGCATCTTAATCATCAAGAGGGTAAAATCTCTGTTTTTAGAGTTAAAGATGCACAAGTAGTAGACATTAAATTTTTAGAGGCTACAGAGTTAGAGAAAAATAAGCTGTAGCTACAGGACTTATTATTTCTCTTTATTTAAATTAGACTTACTCTTTTTTACTACAATCACTCTCAACTTTTTCTATAGATGCAAAACCACAGCCCTCTTCCTCTTTTGCTGCTTTAAAAAGGTCTGTACTCTCACTTGTTGCCGATATAGAGACACTATCTTCTATGACAACTTCTGCATCGTCATTTCCAAATTTATTTTTAAAAAACTTAATAATATCTTTATCGCCATTGATTATCTGAACCTTTTTACCATTTTTAATTAGTAAAATAGGAATTGTATTAAAGTTCATAAACCTAGCAAAATTTTGTGCTTCTGCACTCTCTATATCTATTTTTTCAAAAGTAAGGTTCTCTTTATGCATATACTCTTTAACTTTTTTACAATGTGGACAAGTTGGTGACTGAATTAAATAGTTTCCATTTTTAACAACAAAAGCTTCTGATTTTGCTAGATTTAAAAAGCTTAATGCAATAAGTATGGAGACAATCACTGGTATAACCATTAAAAGGTATCTACCTGTAGATAAGATGGTTATTGTCCATAAGAATCCATAAATTCCCATACAAAATTTACACATTTCCGGTGAAACAAAGTATTGATAACCTAACAATATCGTCTCAAAGGAGAGTGCAGAAAACAGAACTAAATAAAAAAGCTTTTTACTCACTTTATCTTTGTAACTTAACCAACCTAGAACGGCTAAAACAGAAGCTGTAAACATACCCATATAATTCAAATAGATACCGTCAATCCAAATAAGATTATCGGCTAATGCACAACCTGTAGATTCACATAGTGATGAATGATTTAGTTTTAAAAATGTATCTATCGCAATATAAATAAAAAACAAAATTGGTAGATAGATAAATGATAATTTTTTCAAAATAATCTCCTATATTTTTATGTATTTTAACCTACTATACCTAAATTTGTAAAGTTGCTTATAAAAGCTTACGCTAAAATACGATTTAATTTACTCAAGGATTGTATAATGGCACTCATTAGCCTCTTTAATATTGACAAAAACTATGATGTGAAACAGCTTCTAAAAGGTGTTGATTTTCAGCTTAATGAAGGTGAACGTGTAGCTGTAGTTGGGCAAAATGGTTGTGGGAAATCAACACTGCTTAAAATCATCTCAGGAGAGGTCGAAGCAGATGAAGGAAATCGGGTAAAGGATAGAAGTGTTATGGTAGACTCTCTTGACCAAAATCCAAAGTTTACAGAGGGGCTGAATGTTCGTGATGCCATAGAGAATGAACTGACAGAACTAAAAGAGGCAAAAGAGCGTTATGAAGAACTCTCTACCCTTATAAGTAAAGATTTTGAAAA
>JALUMR010000015.1 GCA_027055805.1 Campylobacteraceae bacterium | reverse complement strand
ATGTAAAAGATGATAGAACCTATAAAGATGATGCAATTGGTGGAAAAGTTCATATTGAAACAGGTGATTTTTATGGGGTGAGTCTTGGGGCTAGTCTATACTCCTCTAATGCTCTGTTTAACGATGATAATCATGGATTGGTTCCGTTAAGAGGTGAAAATCATAAATCGTATACGATTTTGGGTGAAGCCTATATGCAGTTAGATTTTGGAAAGAGTATGTTAAAAATTGGTCGCCAAGAGATAGAGACTCCATTTGCAGAAATTGATGACATTGGAATGGTTCCAAATAGCTTTGAGTCAGCTATTTTTGAAAATAGAGATATTGATGATACCACTATTTTTTTAGGGCAAATCCAACGTATGGCAGGGGTTGATACTGATGTGGTTGATAAGTTTACTAATGTAAATGGTTCTAATGATATGCAAGTACTAGGTATAAATTATGAGGGAGTTAAAGATTTAGCTCTTCAAGGTTGGTACTATAACTTAAAAGATGGTGAAATAGATAGTATTGCTTATTTAGAAGCCAATTATGAAAAAGAGTTAGGCACGATGACTTATGAAGTAGGATTACAGTATGCTAAAGAGTCTTATTTAAATAATGCAGATGCAAATGTCTATAGTGGAACTTTAAGTGCCACAGCAAATGAGATAGGTTTAACTCTTTCTACAGCTTACTCAAAAGCTAAAGACAATGGTGCAAGTTCTGGTTTTGGTGGTGGTCCATTTTTTTCAAACTCTGAATACCTTATTTTAGACAATGCCGGAAAAGATGGAACAACGTTGTGGTATGGGGCAGAGTATGATGCTTCTAAAGTAGGTTTTGAAGGTTTAACGATTGGATTAGAGTATGTTACTTTAACCAATGAAGCTAAACAAGAGGCAACTGAAGCTGATTTGCTTTTGAGTTATGAGATGAGTGATGCTTTTGAAGTTCATGCCATTGCTTCAAACTTAAAAGCTCACAATGTCGGCGAAGATGATGCAAAACATTTAAGGGTTTTTGCTAATTATAATTTTTAGTGGTTATGATTATGCAACTATATAGGAACAAAGGTAAAAATATGAAACTTTCAGAATTACACAAAGGCGATAGAGCCATGATTAAGAAGATAGATAGCAGTGAAGATTTAAAGATACGGTTAGCTTCGTTTGGTGTGATAAGAGGGAGTGAGTTGAGTGTGGAAGCCTGTTCCATGGGTAAAAAAACCATGGAAATCATGGTCGATGACACGCTTATTGGGCTTCGTGGTGAAGAGGCAAAAGAGATAGAAGTGGAGAAACTATAATGGATGCAATTAAAATTGTCCTAGCAGGACAACCCAATGTTGGGAAATCAATGCTAATTAACGCCATGAGTGGCTCAAATGGACTAAAGGTTGGGAACTTTTCAGGGGTAACGGTGGAGAAGACCGAACTCTGTTTTGAACACCATTGCCACATGTTTGAGATGGTCGATTTACCAGGGACATACTCTATTAGTGGTTTTTCACAAGAGGAGAAGGTGGCACATAAGTATCTGCTTAATGAGGAGTATGATGTTATCATAAACGTTTTGGATTCTACACACTTAAAACGAAATTTGCTACTGACTTTAGAGCTTTTGAAACTGAACAAAAAGATGGTACTTGCCCTTAATATGGCCGATGAGGCTAAAAAAGAGAACATTGAGATAGATGTTAGACAAATAGAGAAGATTATTGGTGTGCCTGTGGTCTTGGTTTCAGCAAACACCAAAGAGGGTGTTGAAGAGTTACTTGAAAAGGTACATGAAGTAGCTGATAATCAAGAGCGAATCAAGTCCAATATTATCTACAGTGATGTCATGGAAGAGGAGATTTTAGAGATAGAGACCTTTTTAACACAAAAAGGTTTTGCTTTACGTGATTTATCAAATAGAGAGATAGCTTTACGACTTCTTTTTGAAGATAAAGACATTTACAAAGAATTGCATGATGAACCTCTTATGATGGAGTTACAACCAATTATTTTAAAAGCCTTGCAACATCTCTACACTCACCATGATACGAAAAATGTTCAAGAGATAAAAGCCAATGAGTACCATGCCATTGCTCGTGGGATTCACTTAGAAACAGTAAGGTGTCAAAGGAATAAAGGGAAAAAGAGTTTAACCAAACGCATAGATGAAGTATTGATTAATAAATATTTGGGAATTCCTATTTTCCTCTTTTTAATGTGGGGACTCTTTCAGCTCACCTTTACCCTTGGAGCAATTCCTATGGATTGGATAGATGGAGCCATAGGTGCTTTTGGTGATTGGGTAGGTTCAACCATTAGTAATGAGTTTATGCGAAATGTTATTGTCGATGGAATCATTGCAGGGGTTGGGGCTGTATTGCTCTTTTTACCTAATATTATTATCTTATATATAGGAATAGCCCTTTTAGAAACTACAGGATATATGAGCCGTGTTGCCTTTTTATTAGATGGTTTTTTCCATAAGTTTGGACTGCATGGGAAAAGTTTTATCCCCTTAGTAACAGGTTTTGGATGTTCTGTCCCTGCCTATATGGCTGCACGAACGCTAAAAAGTGAAAAAGACAGACTTATTACGCTTTTTATTATTGGCTTTATGTCATGTGGGGCAAGGCTTCCTATCTATGTACTCTTTACAGGGGCGTTCTTTGGGGCAAATAGTGCTGGAAACATCTTATTTATTATCTACATTTCAGGGGCATTGCTAGGTTTGATCATGGCAAAGGTTTTAAGAGTGGTGGTCTTTAAAGGTGAAGATGAACCTTTTGTCATGGAGATGCCAAAGTATCGTTTTCCATCTTTTACATTAGTTTGGCATACAGTCTACAACAATGCAAAGAGTTATGTGAAAAAAGCAGGTACATTTATTTTAGGAGCTTCGGTACTTATTTGGGTATTGGCAACCTATCCAAATCAACCTCTTTTAGAACAAGAGTATCAGACCAAAATAGAACAGAGTGCTAAAAAAGATGCAATAACATTAGAAAATGAACTCAAAATGAAAAAACTAGAGCAGAGCTACTTAGGTAAAATAGGAAAAGCAAGTGAACCACTTTTTGCACCCCTTGGATTTGATTGGAAGATGACCGTTGCATTAGAAGCAGGATTAGCAGCTAAAGAGGTTGTTGTATCAACGCTTGGAGTACTCTATGCTATTGGTGATAATGTTGATGAAAATAGTAATGCCTTGTCTCATGAGTTAAAGAAGAACATCTCTTTTGCTTCAGCAATGGCGTTTATAGTCTTTGTCATGATTTACTTGCCTTGTTTAGCTGCATCTATGGTCTTTGCTAAAGAGGCTGGAGGGTATAAGTATTTGGTTTATCTGTTTATATTTACTACGGTTACGGCTTGGGTTCTTTCGTTTTTGACTTATCGGATTTTGGTTTAAATTACTTAGGAGCGTGGACTTCAGTCCACGAACCATATAATATAAATATTTTAGGTATCGTTCATAAGCAGCTAAAGATAGTTGACACTTTAAGGGCAGTGACTTTTACCTAAAGGGTATTTCCGATGGGTAGTCGCTGTTGTCTATTTCATGGACTAAAGTCCATGCCTCTAAAACACCAAATATGTAAAAGTGTAATCTACTTATGAAGGATGCCTATTTCATGGACTAAAGTCCATGCCCCTAAAACACCAAATATGTAAAAATGTAATCTACTTATGAAGGATGCCTATTTCATGGACTAAAGTCCATGCCCCTAAAAGACCAAATATGTAAAAGTGTAATCTACTTATGAAGGATGCCTATTTTTATGGGACTAAAGTCCCTACTCCTAGTTTATATGCGTAAAATAAAACAATACAAAACATAATTTAAAAAAACTCTATTTTTTTCTCTTTGCTCTATGCCTTAATATGATAAAATTTGCAAAATAAATGCCAAGGGGTAGATAATAATGATTTTTATTGATGATATTAGAGCAAATGAAGTTATGGATAGTAGAGGAAATCCTACCGTTCAAGCAACAGTGAGTCTTAGTGATGGAACAGTTGCATCAGCTATTGTACCAAGTGGTGCAAGTACTGGTAAACGAGAAGCATTAGAGCTTCGTGATGGTGGAGACCGTTACATGGGCAAAGGTGTTTTACAAGCCTGTGAGAATGTAAATGAAAAAATTTCTGATGCACTGGTGGGAATCTCTCCATTTAACCAAGCAGAGGTTGATTTGGTTATGAAAACAGTTGATGGTACAGAAAACTACTCTGAACTAGGAGCCAATGCTGTTCTTGGTGTCTCTATGGCTGTGGCTCGTGCAGCTGCAAAATCTCTAGGTATGCCTCTTTACC
>JALUMR010000014.1 GCA_027055805.1 Campylobacteraceae bacterium | reverse complement strand
GCATCATTATCTGAAATTGAATCTTCATCAGGAAGAGTTTTAGCTCCACTGTTTAAATCATCATTCACATCTGCACCATTTACATCATCATAAGCATCTAAAATACCATCTTTATCACTATCATCTTGATTTACAGCTAAGGTATATCCTGCTTCTGTTCTATCATCTTTACCATCATTATCTGAATCCAAATCAATATAATCAGGAGTATCTATACCATCTGTATTAACAGGTGTTAAACCTCCTGCATAGCTATCATCAAGACCATCTTGATTGGCATCTGTTCCACTTGGAGCTGTATAGCCTGCAGTAGATTGAGCTTCAACATTATCTGGAATTCCATCATTATCTGAATCTAAATCTAAATAATTAGGAACACCATCTCCATCACTATCTCCTGTTCCCTCAACTGTATCTAAAATCCCATCATTATCATCATCAAGGTCAATTTTATCAAGAACCCCATCTCCATCAATATCACTATCTACCAATATAGTAGAAATAGCAGATGCAGAACTTGTACCATAAGTTGTATTGGTCACAGAGATTTCAATTTTTCTATCTGTTTTATCTGGATTTGCATTTGGATTCACAAAAGTAATACTTTTTAAAGCAGTTTGATAATCAGTTAAAGAGGCATCGCCACTTAATACTATTTTAATTTGACCTGCAATAGAGCTATCCATAGTTGAAGTAATACCAGCAGGTAAACTACCTATATTTAAAACATCTCCCTCTTGTGCATTAGTAAATAGAACTGTCGCTTCACCTAAATTGGTTCCCAATGCAACATGTTGATTAACCAATACATCACTATCTACAATAGCTATTGCTGAACTTCCTGCAACAAAAGAAGTACTATAATCCTTACCTGTTCTAGTAGAGTCATCTGCATCTAAATCTAATGCTAAAAAATCTGTACTTTGAGGGTTTATAAATTGAAAATCACCATCTCCATCATGTACAAATCTTGCTCCATATCCCGATTGATTTAAATGCATTTTATAAGTAATGTCCCAAGAGGCTACATTGTTCCACTTAAAACTTACCATTGAAGTTGTTTCAGAGTTCTGATTTTGTGTTCCACTAACTTTTAAAACACCATTAACAACTTCAAAAACAAGATTGGTAGGAGTTTCAAATGCAAAACCTGTTAGTTTTGTCAAATTAGGAGTAACCTCCTCACGTGTATATGGGTTCCCTCCAATACCATCTATATCAGCAACAGAGAACGTTGGGTTACCATAAGCAAATACAGTTTGATTAGTTCCACTCTTAAAGACTTCCCAATGTACAGTAACAGAATCTACACCTGTTGCACCATTAATTAAAACAGAAGGGTCATCACCTACCGTTTCAAAAATTACAGGAGAACCATTTTGTGCTGTAATAGTTGCTTTTATATCAATAGATTGCCCATCAATTGTTCCTGCATTTGTCCAAATACCTACTTGACCAACACCTGCACCTGAAACTGAAGGGTTTGATGTTGCAGAAATGGTCATGGGTGCAGAGTATACAGGTACGGTAAGTACTCCTAAAATAGCAAGAGCTGCACTTTTAGATATAAATCCTCGAAGAACTGACTTTAAACTTCTTAAATCATAATTGAAAACTTGTGACGTATCTAATATATTATTTTGTTTCATTAAACATCCTAATTAAATTTAAATTTTATTTTTTATGCAAATATAGTAACAAGTATGAAATTTATTTAAACTTAAAATTAAATTAATCAAATATATTAATTTTCTACTTAATCTAAAATGATAGTAAATATGAAAAAAACTATAATATTAAATCTTTTTTCATAGGAATTCATAAAAATAAATATCCAAATTAAGAAGAGTATTTGTCTGTAAAAGTTAAGAGATAGAAAATAAAAAAGGATTAAGAAAAAACCTCTTGAGAAAGAGGAAAGCCATGTAAAGCTTTTTTGAAAAAAATAGTAAAAGTACTGACTATCTTTTTGAAAACTGTGGAGAACGTCTAGCTTTTTTCTTACCTGGTTTCTTACGCTCAACAACACGTGAATCACGAGTAAGAAGACCCATAGGTTTTAAAATAGCTCTAAAAGATGGTTCATACTCAACCAATGCTTTTGTAATACCATGCTTAAGAGCATCTGCTTGTGCTGAATAACCACCACTAAGTGTAGTAGCTTTAATATTAACAGCTTCAAGTTGTTTAGTTGCTTCTAAAGGAAGTCTAACTTTCATTTTAAGTGTCTCATGTCCACCTAACCACTCATCTAATGTTTTACCATTAATAGTCATCTCACCATTACCTGGAGTTAACCAAACTTTAGCGATAGCTTCTTTTCTTTTTCCTGTTGCATAGATAGTTGCCATAATTACGCGTCCTTGTTAATTTGTGCAGTATGTGGATGCTCAGAACCAGCGTACACTTTTAATTTTTTAAGCATTGCTCTACCAAGAGTAGTCTTTGGAAGCATACCTCTTACAGCTAAACGGTAAAGTTTTTCTGTATTGTCTTCTAACATTTCGTCAAGTTTTTTACTTTTAGTAGAACCAAAGTAACCTGAGTGAGTAAAGTACTCTTTAGTTGCAAGTTTGTTACCTGTAAATTTTGCTTTTTCAGCATTAATAATTACAACGTAATCACCACAGTCAACATTTGGTGTAAATGAAGGCTTGTGTTTACCTCTTAAAAAAGTAGCTACGTCTGTTAAGATACGACCAAATGTTTTTCCCTCAGCATCAATAAGAATCCAATCTCTTTGAACTTCATGAGGCTTCATTACAGATGTTAATTTCATGTAATTTCCTTAAATAAAATAAGCTCCATAACAACTGCTATGAACTTTTGTGGGCGAAGTATATCGAGTTAAACTTAAGAATTATTTAAATTAAGTTAAATTTAAGTTTAAACTTCTACAAACTCCACACCCTCTTCCAATAAGTAAACTATAAATCCTCGTGTATACTTCTTCTCTATACTCTCTATCGCCTCTTTATAGCCTCTTAGCTGTTTTCGATGCTCTTGATGGTATTTTTTAGAACTTTTATACTCTATTACTATATAATGGTCATCATGCTCTAGGAGTAAATCTATCTGTTTTAGCTCTTCATTAAAGCTTAATGCTTGTTCATTGCTTTTAGTAGCACCCTCCAACAATTTTTGAAACCTCTCGTTGGTAACCAACTCTAAAACACGAATCTTAATCTCTTCAAATTTTTCAAGACTTAACTGCTGACCATAACGGTTTTTAGTTGCTGTCATGGCATCAGCTAAACCCATAAGAGAAAAGGTTGACATCATCTCTAAAACATAATGTAAAACTGTACCAAAAAGCATCGCTTCGTAATCTTTTTCACCTTCTTCTTCTGGTTTTGTGATTTCTTGGACTCCGTAGTGAGTTATGGCTAGAGGTTCTTTTTCAATTTGTTCAATTTGTTTTGGATTTTCGTTTGCTGTTACCGAACCTACGGACATTTCTGTCATGCCCAGTGGGTCGAAAATGGAACCTTTTGCTTTTCTTATGACTACCATGCTTTCTATGGCTCGGGTTAATGCCACATAGAGTATGTTCATTTTATCTTTGGCATTAAGGTTTTTCTGTTTGGATAACAGATATTTATAGGCTTCATCAAAATTTTCTCGTCCACCCATCTTATAAAAAATCTGTTTAACATAGAGGGATTCATCATATTCGTAAAGTAATGTCGAACGGTCAGGGGCTACCCCTTTTAATTTATCAAGTACAATAACATGTTCAAACTCCAAACCTTTTGAGCCATGAATGGTCATAATTTTTGCTCCAAATTTTGCCGAGGATGCCACCTCTATGGAGGAGAGGTCAAACTCTTCTAAAAATGTTGCTATGTCAGAGAAAGTTGCCGAAAATTCTAAAAGTTTCAAAAGATTCAAATCATTCTCAAAATACCCAAAAGAGCTAATAAGCTTATGTACCACCGTCAAAGGCTCCATAAAAGGGTGAAACCACGAAACATCTACCTCATCTATAGACTTACCAACTCTCTCTAACATGGCTCGTGCACCAAGTGCTAAACCTTTAAATAAATACTCAACCATAGCAACCACTGCTGCCTCTTTTGCTGTATGCTTTAAAGAGCTTGAGGTTTTTAACGACGTAGCATAACCTTTAGCATAACAAGCCTCTTGAATGGTTGCCCCATCTTTATTGGTAGAGACTAAAAAGGCGATATCTGTTAAGGGTATACCTTTTTCTAAATATCTTTCTAACTGTTTAACAGCTTCATCTACCAAATCTTCAGCCTCAACTACAGCTACATAACCCTCATTTGCATCTTCACGGTACTTAGCTATAGGAAAATCAACCATATTTGGTTCAAACCAACGATTTACTTGCTCTACAACCGATTTTGAACTTCTGTAGTTAGTATCCATATTGGAAATTTTGATGTCATAGTGAGCAGCAACCGAGTTAAACAACTCTTCAACCCCTCCTCGAAAACGGTAAAGCGACTGCTTGGTATCACCCACATAGAAAAAGGTTTTAAACTCCCCTCCCCCGGCAAACAGCTCATCTATAAGAGGTTTTAGCAGTAAAAATTGTAAGGTTGAGGTATCCTGAAACTCATCTAAAAGTATATGTTTAAAACGACTGTCTATTTTAAAATATAAAAACTCTTTGTTTATGCTCTCATGCAAAAGCCTATAGGTAAAGTAAGTAAGGTCATCAAAACTCAAAACCCCCAACTGTCTCGCCGTAGATATATTGGCATTTTTATAGTAATCATAGACTTGAAAAAGATTATGAAGCACCACCTGTTCTTTGACCTTTGCCCACTCACCAAGCAAAGACTTTAATTCTAAAAACTGCTCTTCTATAGCAGGGTTTTTCTCGACATACTTCTTATAGTTTCGATGCTCATACAGACTCTCTTTCTCAAAAACCGTCTTTTTAAACAGAACTTTTACGTCCATAGGCATAAAGTTTTTAACAGCCGTTGCAGAGGCTCCTGATTCTACGACCAGCTTATGCAAACGCTCACGTTTGGCATCAATACTTCCCTCTAATGCTCTAATGTTTTGTAATGCATACGAGGCATTAGGTAAAAGTGGGTCTATTTTATAAAAATTTTGCATCAGTTCAAACATCTTTAAAAAGCGTTTATCTTCTATGTTCATAGCCAGTTTTACCAGCTCATGCAACAAAGAATTGGCTTGAACCTCTTCTAAAAAATTCTCCTCTTTGGTCTTGTCATCTATCTCTTTGGTCACAAAATCTGGTTCTATGTCTATGTAAAGCGAAGCCGAACGTAAAATAGAGGTAAAAAAGCTATCGAGTGTGACTATAAAATTAGAAGAGGAGAGGAAGTTTTCTAAAATTTCTGGCTGTTTTTCCAAGAGTTCCTCTTTAGAAAAGCCTGTCTGTTCAGAAATAGCCAAAAGTTCACTGGGTTTCTCTTCTAAGTTTATAAGCAGTGTCACCACACGCTGTTTCATCTCAGCTGCAGCTTTGTTAGTAAAGGTCGCGGCCAGTATGGTACTTGGCTCTTCTCCTAAAAAAAGCAAAGAGATATAACGAACAGAAAGAGCAAACGTTTTACCTGAACCAGCAGAAGCTGAATAGGCTAAATAGGGTTGAAAAGTAGTAAAATTATTTGACATTTGGGTAGAACTTTCTCTTATTTTTATAAACATTATAGTTTTATTTTCTTAATCAATCACTTTCTAAAAAATATTTTTTTAAGTTCACAATTTCAGCACATTTTAATCATAAGTTAACCTACTATTAACCTCTTTACTATAAAATTAGTAATATAGTTTAATAAAAGGATACATCATTAGGACAAGCAAATATTTTTTAATAATTTTTACATTTACCTTATCAGCTTTCGGATTTGATTATCACCTCAAACCTTACGCTTTAACTAAAAACATAGATTGCTTTTTTGGTCTCAATACTCAAGTAGAAGAGGAAAATGGTGGACGTGTTATCAACACCTGTTACATAAAAAGTGATAAAGGTTATGTGGTTGTAGACAGTGGTCCAACTTATGCTTATGCTCAACAAGCCTACAAAGCCATGCAAGAAAAAGAGAAACTTCCTGTTAAATATGTTATTAACACTTCATCTGAAGAGCTTAACATCTTAGGCAATGAATTTTACAAAGAGCAAGGAGCAACACTTATTGGTCCAAAATCTTATGAAAAACGTATAAAAGAACAAAAGCCTCTCACTATATTAGAAAAACTTTCAAACACTATCTTTACCAATACTCGATTAATTCCTTTAGATGTTTATCAAAATTCAGACACAACCATTAGCATAGGAAAAAGAAAAATAGAGATTAAAAAACTAGAAAAAGGTGATAGTAAAAACCTTATTGTCTACCTGCCAAGTGAAGAGACTATTTTTGTAGGAAACTATATTTCAAACAAACGAATACCTGAACTTAAAGAGCATGAATCTTTAAATGAGTGGATAGAAAACATCAAAAGCATTGAAAAATTGTCATGGAAACACATCATTACAGCACATGGTGTAAAGACAACAAGAAGAGCATTAACTTCTACTAAAAACTATTTGACAAAACTTAAAAAAACTGTTTTAGAGTCTATTGAAAATCCCTCAAAGAACAGAGACAATGATACTTTTGGAACTTATCAGAATATCGCTTTTTTTAAAGAGTTTCATACCGAAAACATTCAAAAAGCTTATGATGAGTTAAAGATTGCTAAACTAAAAACAGATAAAGTAAAAGCTGATGATGAGACAACAGCTGTTTTAACAGCAATGAGCAATATTAAAACCAGTAAAGTTTTAAAAGAGGGTACAGGAAAAACCATTATTAGCTCTAAAAATATTGAAAAACCAAAAGAAAAAATTAAAAAAGAAAAAGAGCATATTAAAATATCTAAAGTTGAGATTACACAGGAGACCAGTGTTCAAAGTATTATAGAAGAAGCATCAAAAGCAGAAATTGCACCTACCACAGAAGAGGAAGTTCCATGCATTAGCTACGACAAAGACTATGATACAGCTCAAAGAGATGCTATTAAAGAGCATAAAATGGTATTTATAAAAGTTGAGGCTGATAACTGTGTTCCGTGTGCAGAATTAGACCAAATGTTAAAAAGCAACAAAAAACTTAGAAAAATAATAAACAAATATACAACAGCTATTAAAATAAACACCTCTTATGAAACTGTTCCCTTAGGAATAACAAATAGAGGTACACCAACTGTAATTGTTCTTAATCCAGAGACGAACAAAGTACTTGTAAAATTAGAAGGTATGGATGAAGTTGAAGATTTAGAAGACTCACTAAGATCTATTACGGGAGAAGAAGAAGAGACGATATCATTGGCATTTGCTCAATAAATATAGTTTTATGTAGGTATGACCATGTCACACACCAAAACCAAATATTTCATAATTTACAGTTTCCATATAATTCAAACTGAGATTTAACGTGTGACATGGTCACACCTACGTCTACAAAATTTATGTTATTTTAATATCACAAATAAACCCCACGCTCACAAAGTAAAGTATAGTCACAAAAAGTACAACGACTCACCTCTTCACAACGCTCTGCTACTACTTGATTCATTAATTTTAGCTCACGTATGGTTTCATGCAAAAGCTCTGTTTTGGCTTCTAATTCGGTTATCTCTGTCATTTTTCCTGTAAATATCTCTACAAACGCTAAATTTAGTCCTTTGTATTTATCTTTCAAGAGTTCAGAATAGATACTCATCTGAAAATCGCTTAATTTCTCTAAGTTTTTAGTTCGGTTTGCATCGCTTATGGAACCACTTTTATAGTCAAGAACATAGGTTCCAGCCACATCTTGGTCTATTCGGTCTACTACCCCTTTAAAGTTTACTCCTGCTATGCTACCCACTATCTGTTTTTCACGCTCAACCACTCGCCACCCTGCTTTGAAATGGTAGATTTGTTGCTCTATAAATTTAACCAATTTCGCTTTCCATAACAGTTTTGAGTAGGCTACTTTAGGGCTATAGGTCTCCAATAGTTGGTCTAAAAGTCTATCAATATTTGACTTCATCTCATCACTATTTTCAAAAAAACTCTTCTCTCTAAAAAGATGCTCTAAAACCTTATGTAAAAAAGCCCCTTCGTTCAACTCATCCTCATCTTTTGCTTTAAGCTTTTGCTCATAAGTATAATAGTATTTTCGCCGACAGGTCAAAAAGGTTTTAAGCCGTGTCGCCGACCATGTGATGTCTGTCGCATCAAAGTTCTCTATAATAGGGTCAACGGGTTCAACGACCATAGAAGGTTCATTATAAAGCAACTCTAGTGAAGGATTCACATACTCACCCAAACCTAAGCCCAACTCATAAAGATAGGTAGCAGGTGTTTTGTTATTGCTTCTACTGTAGATAATGGTTGCCGTTTGGGCTTGTTCTAGTATGCGTTTATAGAGCTGTTTTTGCAGTGCTTCACGGTCATTTTTAGTAGGTAACTTTGCAAACTTTCGTAACGATGAGTTTAAGAAGCTGTCTTTTGCAGGAATACTTGGAACAATCCCATCGTTAAAATCAACTATTACCACCCCTTTAAACGAAACTCCTCTGGTCTCCAATGCTCCCATAACTGTTACTTTTCCTCCTCTAACATCATCAAGAGTAAGTTGACTTAAACGTTTGAGCCATAAAAAAAGCCATGACTTCACAGACATAAGCTCATCTGAAAAGACCAGTTTAAACTGCTGAAAAGCCTCCTCGACAACTTCTCTTTTTCTGTCCAAATCAAAAGGTTTCATGGTTGCGAAGAAATCCTCCACACTAATCTTTTTACCCACACCTATTTTATTTAAATCCTCCTCTGCTATGCCATATTTCTTAAGTAAAAACTGCGTTTCAGTTGAGAAACTTTGCCAATGATGATAGATGGCTTCTAAACGCTTATAGGATTTGGTTTGGTTATAATCAGACCCCATAGCAAAGTTAAAATTATTGAGTTTATCGTAAAGTCTTAACATCTCTTTAAAACTCTCATCGGGGAGTAGCACCACTATGTCATCTGCTTCTATACCAGAGTCCACCATGGTTTGAACAGCCTCTAAAAGCAAAGGTATTTGAGCCAATCGCTCTTCTACAGAAAAGACTTTAGCTCGGATGGTCTCTTCATTTTTTAGAGAGCTTAAAACCATTTTTGTATGCAAATCAAATGAGACAAAAGAGTCCTCTTCCAGTTCCACTCCCCTCTCTAAAAATCGTTCCTGCATCTTTTTGTTAAACTTTGAAGTCTGCATATGAATCACAAAAGACTTCTCTTTTGCTATTTTAGCAATAAGCTCCAACTCAAAGTAACTCATGTACCCCTCTAAATAGAGTTCGAACCTATCATAACTCTCTACAAAACCTTGGTTTATACGGTAATTATCAGGCGTAAATACACGGTCAGTTAACCCTTTTGAGAGTAAAATATTTTTATAGTTTTTTAACAACTCTTCAAGTATATCAATATGCTCCGAAAATTCCACATAAGCATCACCCTCAACCAAGGCATCAAAACTTACTTTTTCATGAGAAAGCTCTTCAAAAAATTTAAATATTGCATCACTTTTAGTAAAAAATCTTATTAATTCACGATTGATTTTTAGACCATTAAAAGCATCAAAGTTACTTGCTTCTTGTAAAAAAAGTGTCCGTTGCAAAGGGTCAACCATGGCAAGTTCTGGAAGTAAAATAGCTCTTCTTTCAAAATCATCTATACGCATAAGTGTCGGTAGCAGAGTGTTCTGCTCTTTTTGTCTATAGCGTACATCTCTTATGGCTCTTGATGTTGGATATATATGTAGTATTTTCATAACAAGATTATAGCAGGTTTTTATTCACAATTTTTCGCTATTATAAATAAAAAGGTTTCCCAATGTTGCACTTCCTAGATAATCTATCCGTAAATTTTCTAAATACCCTCAAACGTTTCCCTCTAGTTAGCCTCTCTGCCTACCTTATGAGTCTTATTTTACTTATCTTTACTATTGCAGGGCATGGAGATATAGAAACATATCCTAACTATGACATTGCCAATAAAATAGCATTTCTCATGACCCTTGCTATGCCTCTATTTTTTGTTTTAAAACTCTCTTCTAAAAAACAGTTTATGACGCTTATAGGTATTGCCCTTTTAGTTACCTACTATTTGCTTTTTATTCCTGATGATTTTAAGCATGAAAATTCTGCTTTTTTCCAAAGGCACTTTCTATGGATAGTTGCATTAATGCTATTTTCCATAGTAGCACCTTTTCTTTTTCGTTCTACGAATAATGAGGAGTTTTGGGAGTGGACACAACGGATTATTTTTGCTCTTTTAGCCACAGCTCTATTTTCAATTATACTTTTTTTAGGACTAGAGGGAGCAAAATATGCACTAGAAAAGCTTTTTAATATTAGAGCTTTACCTCGCTATAGCCATCGTATGGAAGAGATATTTTCACTTATAGTCTTTGGTCTCTTCTCTATTAACTATTTTCTATCACAAATACCTAAAAACCCTCTATCCATCACATCAAGACCCTATAGTAAAATAGAAAAAATCTTTACTAAATACATCTTAACCCCTTTGGTCATGGTCTATTTTATTATCCTTTTTGCCTATACCTTTAAAATAATATACTTAAACCAGTTCCCAACAGGTGTTCTCTCATGGCTTGTTCTAATTTTTTCAGGTCTTGGCATAGTAACGTTTCTTTTTTGGACACCTTTATGGAATGAAAAAACCAAAAAATACAAAAAACTAATTTGGATAGCCATACTTCTACAAACCTTTGTTCTAGCCATGAGCATCTATATGCGTATAGAGCAGTATGGTATAACAGAAAACCGTTACTTCATAGCCTTAGCAGGGCTTTGGTTATTTGTGACATCACTCTACTTTATAGTTTTAAAAAATGCCTCTTACAAATGGATATTTATTACCATTCCTCTACTCATAGTCGTTTCCCTCTCTGGTCCCTTTTCTGCTACAGAGGTCTCACAAGCAAGTCAAATAAACAAACTACAAACACTCATAGGTTCTTCCATGCCTCTATCAGAAGAGTCAAACAGCACAGTAAAGTACCAAATATCAAGTAAAATAGAGTATCTATTCAGAAAACATGGTATTGACTCTCTTATGCCTGTTATTCCTGAAATAGTTGCAAACTATAAACTAAAAAATGATAAACAAAATGATTGTGAAGTGAGAGCTTATGACAGCTCATTCCCTCATTACGCCACCAAAGAACTGGGCTTTAATTTCATAGACAAGTGGCAATGGGAGCAAAATTTAAGATATGAAGAGAAAAGTATACCTATTTATATTCATACTATCCGTCCAAATAATTATAGTACCATGAATATAAAAGGGTATGATTGGTTACAATCTTTCTCTTTTTATAACCCAGCAGAAGGTATGGGCATAAGGGGACCACTCTCCTGCCCTCCAATGGTTAAAGAGATACCCAATGACTTCAACAACACTACTCTATTTGCACTCAAAACAGATAACAATTATATTCATATAGAAAAAGAGAAAAAGAGCATATCCAAGATAAAAATAGATACATTCATCAAGAGTATCAAAGAGAAATGGGAGGAGCAATATAAAAACAGTGACAAAAGCATTACTCCTTTTCAAGAAGTTGGCTTTAACCCAAAAGATTTAACACTTGAATATGAAGATTCAAAGATAAAAGTAAAACTCTTTTTTCAGTCGCTTGAGTTCTCACAAAAAGAACATAAACTGATGCAGTATAATGGAAGAGTACTTATTCATGAAAAATAGTTGATATATATTAGTTTTTATGTTATACTTTTTCAATCTTGGAGGGATATATACCTATGAACATAGTATTATTAGACAGTAAAACACTTGGTAGTGATTTAGATTTAACTCCATTACAAGAGCTTGGTGAACTAACCACGTTCTCAACAACTGCATCTTCCCAAACGGCAAAGCGTATAGAAGATGCGATGATAGTAATTACCAATAAAGTTGTTCTCACTAAAGAGCTTATGCAAAATGCCTCTAACCTAAAACTCATATGTATTGCTGCTACAGGTATGAACAATGTTGATTTAGATGCTGCCAAAGAGTTAGGAATTATGGTTAAAAATGTATCTGGGTACTCTACAGGTTCTGTAGTTCAACACACTTTTGCTTTGGCTCTTTCTCTTATGCAAAGAGTCTCTTACTATACACAGACTGTACAAAGTGGAGCATGGAGTGATTCTGAACTCTTCACCAATCTCTCTAACCCTTTTTGTGAAATATCTGGTAAAAAATGGGGCATCATAGGTCTTGGAAGCATAGGTAAAGAGGTCGCCAAAATAGCCGAAGCATTTGGTACCAACATAGAGTACTACTCTACTTCTGGAGAAAATAAGATTAACGATTATCATCACTGTGAACTTGATAAACTCTTAAGTATCTGTGATATTGTCTCTATTCATTGTCCTCTAAACGATACTACTCAAAACCTTATAGATGCATCAAGACTTAAACTCCTAAAAGATAAAGCCATACTACTTAACCTTGCTCGTGGTGGGATTGTTAACGAAGAGGACTTAGCAGAAGAGTTAAATAGACGAGAAATTTATGTAGGATTAGATGTTCTAGCTAAAGAACCTATAGAGAAAGACAACCCTCTTTTACATGTTAAAGATAAAAATAGACTCATTATAACACCACATATTGCTTGGTCAAGTATAGAAGCACGAAAAAAGCTTTTAGAAGGAATTATTGAAAATATTGAGACCTTTATAAAGCAAAAAAACTAGTTTTTAGAGCTATTTGTATAATAATTAATAAAATTAAATACTCTATATTTAAATTATAATAATTATTAATATTAAAGAATCATAAATATTTAGTTATTAATTAAATCTTAATTTATTTTTATAGTTTAATAGTTAAAATATTTTTTATGTGTTATAATTTTCTTAGCAGGATATATTTATAACGTAGACCTCCTCCTTCCTTTAATAAATTTTAATATTTATATTCTGCAGAGGTGTTTTAAGCCATTATAATTAAATATTTTTTTCTCTGTCTCGTCAACAGAACCAAAGCTTAAGCACCTCAACCCTTCTTAAATAAACTGGACAAAACAATCTTTACAACCCAAGGTTAAAACTTTTATAAGAAGTTGCTTTTGCTATCGTTATGCTCACAACGCTCTTTCATATTATATGTTTATTAAATAAGATGATTCAATGTACAGTTGGACTCAATCTGATAATTCTCATAATATGCTAATAAATCTTTATGGAGTTGCACTCTTTTATTAAAATTTTTAAGTTCTATAAGGTTATTGGCAAACTCCTCTTCTAAATCTGAGTTCTTAATAAAGTTTATATTCTCATATCCTCGTTTAGAAAAGCTGGTCATTACGATAGGGATTCCATAAGAAAATGCTTCTAAAACTTTTATATTGATTCCTGACCCATTTTGAATTGGAATAATAAAAATATCTGATTTTAAATAGAACTCTTCAATACAAGGGACATTAATATGTAAGATAATATTTGATTTACTCTTTATGTAGTTGATAAACTGCCCACTAGGGTTTCTTCCAACAATATTTAATTCATAGTTGAAATTCTTTTTATCAAGTATAGGAATTACTTTTTCTATAAACCATTCTATACCTTCTGTATTTGGGTACCAATCTAAACTTCCAACAAATAATATTTTAAGAGTATCTGTATGATTTTTAACTTCATAAGGTTTATGTACAAAGTCTAAAAGTAAGTGTTTCATCACCTTATATTTATTTGGGTTTTGATTAGATAAGGCTTTAAAATCATTTTGATTTAAAGTGATGACTTTTTCCATATGTTTATGAACAGATTGAATATATTCATCAGTCTTTTTAGCTTGCTGACTTAAGATAAATTTTTCAATAATATTATTACTTTTACTCATTCTACTTTTTATAATCTCAGCTTCATTATTATGTTCAATAATGGTATTTATATAGTCATTGTCACTAAAAAAAAGAGTTGAACGTAGATGATCCCAAATAATAGATTTTGAAGAGCTATGACTTTTAATAATATTCATGACTTCTAGAGTAATTTGGGGACTGTCTATTTTTACTTTCCAGTACATTTTATTTATAATAATACTCTTTAATTTTTTAAATAATGAGTGTTCATTTTTATATGATATAGTGTTAAAAGTAGTAGATATATGAGAAATTTTATCAAGCTCTTCAGTTGAGTATTCACTACCCTCATTTAGATTAATGAGATGTATAGACCTCTCTTTACTTAAGTGTTTTAAAATATTAAATGTTAAAAGTTTATCACCTGAATCCAGTGGTAATAGTCTACGAGAAGTAATATATATTATTTGTTGCATATTTATTGAGTCCATTTTATATAAATTTGTTTATTATCATAACACCTTTGTCCCAAAAAACTAAAGTGAAGATATTGTAAATACATGCTAATTTAATTTTTTTGTATTTTATATTTTATCATCTCCAATACAAATAGTGGTGTACTTATAAAGTTACGCCTCCAAAGCCTTTTAGGTTCATTTAGAAGTCTAGGTAGCCATTCTAAATGTAAATTTATAAAAATTTGTGGTGAACGCCGTATTTTACCTGCATAAAAATCAAATGCAGCTCCTATAGCACTTGCTATATGAAAATTTAATCTATTTTTATGTTCATGAAGCCACTTCTCTTGCTTTGGTGCTGTCATACCTATAAACAATACATCAGGGTTAAATTTATTAATTAGATTAATTATAATACTGTTGTCTTCTTCTGTAAATTCTGGTTTAAAAGGAGGAGAGTAACTTTGAACAGTTATATTTGGATACTCTTTTTTTATTTTTTTTTCAATTTTATCTAATGTGTCTTGATTACTTCCCATATAAAATATTTTTCCATTTTCTTCATTCATTTTATTTAATAAAAAATAATGTAAATCAGCCCCTGCAACTTTATTTATTATTTTCTTGTTAAGTAGTTTTGCAGCAATAACAATACCACTCCCATCAGGGATAAGTATATCAGAGTCCTTAAGTGCCTCCATAAATAATTTATCACTTTTTGCTGTAATGTATGAATGAGGATTAATGGTATTAATTATTTGTTTTTTACTAAAATTAAATTTCTCTAATGTTTCAACAAAAACTTCATAATCCATGATTTTCATTATCTTCCTTATAATTCCTGAATTTATATTAAAAGTATAATTTTTTATTAAAAAAATCATATCAAAAATCACCTATGTTATTTCTTTTTTACAAAGCTCTATTCTAACTTTTACTACACTCTCTCCATTTTGCTACAAAATATCATGAGATATTCTTAAGAATCATTTTTTCTCTACCTCATTAACAGGATAAAAGCTTAAACATCTCAACTTCTAAATTAACCCAATCAAAAAAACTATACTAAAGCTTACATAAGGTATTTTTTCTAAAAAGACTTCATGGAGCAATTATGTTAGATATTCTAATCATCGGTTCAGGTGGGGCAGGACTCTCTGCAGCACTCTGGGC
>JALUMR010000013.1 GCA_027055805.1 Campylobacteraceae bacterium | reverse complement strand
ATGCTGAGAAAATTTATAAGCTTATGGAGGTTAAAGTGAATAAAATCCCTTACAAGCTGTAGTGCCTACTTTTTTTATGAACTTATGCTTTTATGGGGTTTGGGCTGATTTGGTGGGTGAAGTCGGGTGATTTTCAAATAATGGATTGCACCATAACTTTGCCTCGTGTGTTCTATTCAATCTAGTTTTAACTTTTCATTGCAATAAAAAGCATCAAAAACCGATTCGCTCGCCACCCAAGTTTTTTAGTGTAATTATCTCCCTGACCCACAAGCTATCTAATGATGCTTTAGGTGAATGACCGATACATTACTTTCTAATGAACTCTCATGGTTATTATAGGATAGATTTTTGAGGATTTTGCTAGATACGAGGTGAATGTAATCATACGATTACGTTCACCTCGTATATGTTAGATATAATGTTAACAGAGAGTCTAGAGTCCTAGAGTCTGTCGATCAACTCTTAAAATTATTTTATCAGTAGAAAAATTTCCATCTTCAATATAATATATTTTAACTCTCAATCCATTATAAACTTTTCCTGCAGTATGGAAACCACCACCAAAGGTGTTACTAGAAATAGAGAAATTCACATCATTAACTTGAAAACTTTCATCATGTTTTTTTTGAACTTCAGATATATAATTTTTAACTATACCTTCTACAATTTTATACTGTTTTTTATTGTAGATTTCTTTTAACTCTAATATCTTAAAATGTATACTATATATAAATCCTACCATTAAAAGGAATATAAATAAAGAAGCAAAAAATTTATATATTTTACTTCCAAAAGTCAAAGTATCATATTTAAAAATAACTAAAACGATAGATGAAAATATTAAAAATATAATAGTAGGATACACAATAGATGTATCCTTTTCTAAAACTGTAAATATAGTATTATATTTCATTTACAATACACTTAACATAGTATCATATATATCCCATAAGGCATCATATATTTTTGTTCTTAATGCTCGACTTGTTATTGTTTCAGAAATAACCGTATGACTAAAATCTATAGTCGCACTTGCAGGTAAAGGTCCAGCATCTATCCCTACGGCATTACCAATCCAATTATCATCCATATCATAGATTGAAGTCATTGTAAAAATAAGAATTCCTACATTTGCAGACCATGCTGATCCCTGAAATTTTTGTAATGAAGTATCCCCATAAATAACTCCAGCTACTCCTCCTGCCGAAGCATCAACTCCAAGAGAAACTTCAGGAGCAGTATATAAACCCATTTTATCTGTAGTATAATCCCAAAAAACTCCTGCTTGTCCATTAAGTCCTGGTACACCAGGAATTGCTCCTGTAATTGCTGCCCCTGCAAAAATTAAAAAGTGTCCATTGGGATCAATATATAAAATTGGACTCCCCCCAACATAAGCAAATCCATTAACCCCACCATCAAACCCAATAGGGTCAGACTGAATATACCGACCAGTAACAGGATTATAATCACGATTTATATTATAATGAGTCTTGGTTTCGCTGTCATAATACTGCCCAGGAAATCTAAGATTAAAAGTAATCTCACCAGTAGCTTCTGTTTCTCCAAACGGTTTACTCTCCCATTTCCAAACAATGGTAGCATCTTCATCATTAGTAGCCACTCTTCGAGGAGTATTTAAATGGTCAGCATAGACTCGACCCATATCATTTGTTCTTATAACTGCAATAGGTGTTGAGTTCAAGTAAACATACTCTTGACGACTATCATCAGAAAGATTTAGTTTATACTCTCCAATCAACATATGACCCTCATAGATGAAATAAGTCTTAACTCCATTAACAGTCTTAGATACTCTTTTGTTATCGTAGTTATATTGGTAAGTAACATTAGAGTCTATGGCTGTTAATCTGTTTCTTGAATCATAAGTATAAGTATGTTTATCATCTTTGATGATGTTTCCAGTAGCATCATACTCATAATTTATCGTTTTACTCTCTGTTGTATTTGACTCTACCATTGAGTTCAAGATATTTGAGTTTTGTGCATAAGTAAAGATGCTTGTATTGTTATTTTCTTGGTTTTGATTAAGTCTATTTCCATTGGCATCATAGACAAAGTTTTGGAAATCTGTAGCATTTTGTTCATAGCTTGTGAGTCTGTCTAAGTTGTCATATCCAAAGGCTCTGCTTATATTGTCTGCTTTAACATTAGTAATGTTTGAGACAGGGTTATAGTTTACCTCTTCTGTGTAGTTAGGATAACTTAGTTTTGTAACTCTTCCGTTTGTGTCATAAGCTCTTGTATGTTTTGTTCCATCGGCGTACTCATAACTTAGAAGTCCATTGTCATTGGTTTTGATGTTACTTATAAATGGTACACCATCAATACTCATTGACACAAGTTCTCCTTTATCATCATACTCATAACCTATAACTTTACCACTTGGGTATGTTTGTGATGTCATTCTATCATATTCATCATAAGTATAAGTTGTTGTAAAGCGTTGGTTGTTGATGGTTTGTGTTTTTGGTGGGGTGAACGCAATCTATAATACGATTACGTTTACCTGTCACCTAGAGTTTAGCATAGGTTTGTTTGAGTTATCATTATCACCTGGACCCCTATGTCCTAGAGTTTTAATGAGGGAATTTTTTCCAAAAATTAATTATTTTTATTTTTGATTCTTCTGTACTATTTTGTTCAAAACATAAATCTTTATTTGTAATTTTACATAACGATTTATTTGCAATATATCGAATACTCATTCCCTTATGTCTAATATCATGAGAAATTTTTTTATTATTTAAAGATTTAATTAAATAGGGAATACTATTAGTTACTTTACACTCACCTAAATTATATAAATAATTAGGTAGTTTTTCTTTTTGTATTTTATAAGTTAAAAAGTATTCAATTTCACTACTATTCATATCTACATATAATTCACAGTTATCTTTCTTTTTATTACATGAAAAGAAAGATAATACTAATAAGGTGAAAATTATATATTTGAAAAATATATTCATTATAAATGCTCTGCAGAGATTGAAGAAAAAGATTCTACTCCAGAAATATTATAAAAATAATTGTTTAAACCAATATTATAATATCGATTAGAGTAATAAACATATAATTCATACGGAGCAATAGCAAAAGGGGCTGAAGAATAACCTGCTTTGATTAAACCATCTCTAGCTCTTGTTGTACATTGACTACTAAAAAGGCTATATACCCCTGGATTATTATATAGTGTTCCAAAATAACGATTCAGTTTAGACTCTTTAATGCTATCTGTTTCCAAGGAAATAACATTAATTTGATTACCTGAATAATTAGCATGGAACTCTGACATACTGTCAATATGTAAGCTACCAGGACTATTATCTAAATCAACTTTTGTATATGCACCATCCCCATCAATATCTGTAGGGTAATAACCATAAACAAAATTATTAACTCTTACGGCTGTATGACCAACATCACCTGTATACTCTAAATCCCAAATTAAAACCTGTACCAATAAACCTAAATTATCAATTAAACTAATCGGCTTCCCACCAACATAACCATAACTATTAACCCCACCATCAAACCCAATAGGGTCACTCTGAATATATCTCCCAGTAATAGGATTATAATCTCTGTTGATGTTGTAATGAGTCTTGGTTTCAGCATCAAAATACTGCCCAGGAAATCTAAGATTAAAAGTAATCTCACCACTAGCTTCTGTTTCACCAAACGGTTTACTCTCCCATTTCCAAACAATCTGAGCATCGGTATCGTTGGTAGCCACTCTTCTTGGAGTATCTAAATGGTCAGCATAAACTCGACCCATATCATTTGTTCTCATAACTGCTATAGGTGTTGAGTTCAAGTAAACATACTCTTGACGACTATCATCAGAAAGATTTAGTTTATACTCTCCAATCAACATATGACCATCATATATAAAGTAGGTCTTAACACCATTAACTGTTTTAGATACTCTTTTATTATCGTAGTTATATTGGTAAGTAACATTAGAATCTATGGCTGTTAATCTGTTTCTTGAATCATAAGTATAAGTATGTTTATCATCTTTGATGATGTTTCCAGTAGCATCATACTCATAATTTATCGTTTTACTCTCTGTTGTATTTGACTCTACCATTGAGTTCAAGATATTTGAGTTTTGTGCATAAGTAAAGATGCTTGTACTGTTATTTTCTTGGTTTTGAGTAAGTCTATTTCCATTGGCATCATAGACAAAGTTTTGAAAGTCAGTTGCATTTTGTTCATAACTTGTTAGTCTATCTAAGTTATCATATCCAAAGGCTCTGCTTATATTGTCTGCTTTAACATTAGTAATGTTTGAGACAGGGTTATAGTTTACCTCTTCTGTGTAGTTAGGG
>JALUMR010000012.1 GCA_027055805.1 Campylobacteraceae bacterium | reverse complement strand
TTCAATAACAAGTTTAACCTTAGAACCTTTGGTTGCTTCTATGGCAACATTTAAAGAGTCTGCGATGACATCCAAACAGGTTAACTCTGCTTCCATAATTTTATCATCATAGTCAGGGTCTTTTTTAGCTACTTTGACCAAGTGGCTTCCAGGGTGAAAATTAAGCAGTTCTAAGCCCAGTTGTTCACAACGTTGTAACTCGTCAATAAATGCTTCTCTTGATTTCTCCAGCTTTTCCACTTCGGGGTGCCCCAAATTAATAAGATAACTATCATGGGGTAAAACATGTTTGGGTGAGATTCCTGATTTTTCAAGATTTGCTTTAAAACTCTCTATCATCTTCTCTTCTAAAGGTTTAGCAACCCACTGTCTTTGGTTTTTAGTAAACAGAGCAAACGCTTTTGCTCCTATTTTCATGGCATTTAAAGGGGCGTTGTCCACACCACCACTTGCACTTACATGGGCTCCGACAAATTTCATTATTGTTCTCTCACTTTAATTAATATTTTATTTATTGTATCACGAAACTTTCGCTCACCACTTACAACAGTATATGTTATATCATACTTATCTTTTTTTTGAATTTTCTGTGTAAAACCATCACTTTTTTTCTCTAAATTCTTAGAATTAAAGATTGGTTTTGATTTAAAAATATTTTCTAAAAGTGTGTCAGGATAAGAGCCATTTAACATTTTTGTATTAAAATCATGCTTCTCCATACATTTAAGAGTAGACATACAAACATTCATTCCGTTAATCTCTATGCTTACCAAAGGTTGCCCTGCTGCATACATTTCAACTTCTACTTTAGAGGAACTCTTTTTTATAAAACCCATGTCAGCATATTTCATACTCGCTGTTTTAAGTACTATAAATGCACTCTCTTCTTTTTTTGGTTGCCCTGTACAAGCACTAAAAAATAGTATACTACCAAGTAGTAACCCTGCATGTTTTTTTATCATATTAATCCTTTTTAAAAGTATAACAAATATAGCGTCATTTATGATATAAATATTTTCATTAGTTTTATATTAGATTAAGAATACTTGGCTATAATTTCGTCCACAAGTTGTTAATGGCCCCTTCGTCTAACGGTTAGGATCCATGGTTTTCATCCATGTTACAGGAGTTCGAATCTCCTAGGGGTCACCATTTTTAACTTGTACTTTTTATATTTAGTGGCCCCTTCGTCTAACGGTTAGGATCCATGGTTTTCATCCATGTTACAGGAGTTCGAATCTCCTAGGGGTCACCACTAAATTTTACTTCTACTTTAAATCAATTTTCTTATTAAAACAACCTACGTATACTAGATGAACAGCTTCTTAATTTTTGGCTATTAAGTACATCTTGAACTCTTCTTTTCATAATAAATTGATTGTTTTTATCAATAAGCATCTGCTCTATCTTTAACGAGTTGCCTTTTGTTAATTTATAAAGAATTGTATCTATTTTATTTGACTTGTCTACTGAAAGTGCCATATAGTTATATTTTACACCTCCTGTATAACTAGGATGAATAAGATAATCTTGTACTGTGACACCATGTATTTTACTTTGTAAATCTACATAACAACCATAAGCACTAACATTAGTATCACGTTTATATATTGATTGAAGTTCTCCTACATTCAAGATTTTTCCATTTGTTTCACGTATCTGAACATTTTGTGCAAACATTCTTGGAATATAATTCCAGTTAGAGACAGGACGTAAGAAGTTTTCTATTCCTTCTAAAGCAATTTGTTGACGAGTTTGTTCATCTTTTATTCTTTGTGCTTGAGCAGCATTTTGCACGGCAAGGGCTTCAGACTTCTTTATCAAATCTTGTGCCTGATACATGAGTCCATAATAGTCACAACCTGTTGATTGTAACTCTTTTCCCAAATCATGTAGAGGATTCTGCTTATCTGCTAACAGTCTCATATATACTTTAACTTTCTCTACATCTTTCATCTGTACACTATAGGCTAAACGTTTATACATATCACTTTGACGCAAGGCTAAACTCAAAACCAAGGCTCTATCATAACCTGTAAACCTATTCATCAAATCTGTATTTAACAAAGAGAGTGCCTCTACTACATGTTCATCTGAAACTTGTCGAAAGTTATCAACAACTGTTTTAACAGAGATATTTTTACCTTTTAATTGATAGTTCATAACATCTTCTATACGATGGTCACTGCTGTTATAGATAAATTTAAAATTTGGCACACCATCAAATATATCCACCGTAGTTAAAGTTGTTCTATATTTGGGTTTTAGAAGTATATATCCCAACTCTTGAACACTCTTATCTTCGGGAACATTTAGCTTTACTTTTATAGCTGCTATATTGGTCTTAAAATCACGACTCTTGGTACCATCAAGGTCACCATGTTTAAATGCTTCATCCATCATGTTTAAATAGTTTTGAGTAATGGGGTCTTTTATAATGTTATTGGTATGAAGTAAAAAATTTGCAGTTTGAGGAACAACCAAAGAGACAAAATCTATAAGTACACCCAATTCCCGAATAGGAACACCTTTTTCAGCCTCATTTTTTTGCAGAAGTTTCACAGAGAGATTATCACTGTCACTTACCACAAAAGGCTCTTCATTTATAAAATTTGCACTCTTTTTAACACAAGAGATATGGGAAGCATCATCATTAAGCAAAAACCAAATGGGGTACTTCCCTACTCTACTTTGCTTCGTACGTTCATTACTAAGTTTTAAGTAGGTCTCTGTAGAAAACTTATCATCACTCAGATAGGCTCGTTTGTCATTACAATACTCGCTTACAGGATAAAGTTTGTTGTCATAATACTCCTGAGTAAACGACATATAATACTCAGAACTCCTCTTCGGGATAGACTCATGTTTCTCAAGCGTAATCTCACCAATATTAATCTGATGTTTCTGCGCACACCCAGCCAATAAAAAAACCGTTACAACTCCAAATAAACAATTTTTCATACTTCACCACTCCCATGATAGAATTTTGTTAAAACTATTGTAACATAATTTTAAGAAAATAATAAAATTTAAATTTTAGTTAATTATGTTCTAATATTAGATTGTTGTGCTAAAATTTCATTGAAAAAATTAACTCAGAGAAGAGGATTTCAACATGGATAAATTCAAAAATGAATGTTTAGAGTACCACATCGACGGAAAAACTGCTACCGAAATAACCAAACCCTGTAAAACACAAGAAGAGTTGTCCATGGCATACACTCCTGGTGTGGCTTACCCCTGTTTAGAGATTGAAAAAGACCCATCTTTAGCATACAAATACACCAATAAAGGTAATACCGTTGCTGTTATCTCAAATGGTACAGCTGTTTTAGGTCTAGGAGATATTGGAGGTCTAGCAGGGAAACCTGTTATGGAGGGAAAAGCTGTTCTATTTAAATCTTTTGCCAATGTAGATGCTGTTGATGTTATTTTAAATATTCAAGATATTGATGCCATAGTCGATACCTGTGCTGCTATTTCAGATACGTATGGAGGAATCAACCTAGAAGATATTAAAGCACCAGAGTGTTTTGAAATAGAGCGAAAACTTCAAGAGCGTATAGACATTCCTGTCATGCACGATGACCAACATGGTACAGCCATTATTACCTCTGCTGGACTGCTTAACGCATTAGAACTTTCTAACAAAAAAATAGAAGATATTAAAATAGTTGTTATCGGAGCTGGTGCAGCAGGAATCGCTTCTGCTAAAATGTACAAACTGCTAGGAGCTACTAACATTACCTTAATAGATTCAAAAGGTGTTATTCATTCAGGTAGAGACGATTTAAACAAGTATAAAAGAGAATTTGCCACAGATACAGAAGATAGAACCTTAGAAGATGCACTTAAAAATGCCGACATGATGTTGGGTCTCTCTTCTGCCAACATTGTTTCACCTGAAATGGTTAAAACCATGGCACACAATGCCATTATTTTTGCTTGTGCAAACCCTACCCCAGAGATTACCCCTGACAGAGTAGAAGCAGTTAGACCAGACATCATCATAGGAACAGGACGTTCTGACTACCCTAATCAAGTAAACAATGTTTTAGGTTTTCCTTTTATCTTTAGAGGTGCATTAGATGCAGGTGCTAAAAAAATCACTGAAAATATGAAAATGGCAGCAGCCAAAGCTCTAGCAGCCCTAGCAAAAGAGCCTGTTCCATACTATGTAAAAGCCATCTACAATGACCCTGACTTAGTCTATGGAAAAAGACATATTATCCCTACCCCATTCTCAAAAGAGGCACTGGTATGGGTAGCATCAGCTGTTGCAGAAGCTGCATTTAAAGATGGTGTAACCGATATGAAAGAGTGTAATATAGAAGATTACCGAGAAAAATTACGTACCATGATTTATGTTGACCAGCAAGAGAGTTCTTCTGT
>JALUMR010000011.1:14538-15755 GCA_027055805.1 Campylobacteraceae bacterium | reverse complement strand
TTTACAACCAATGGTGTTCTACTAGACAACGAAAAAGTAAAATGGCTCAGACAACATGGGTTTTACGTAGTCGTTTCCATAGATGGTAATGAAGCCATGCATAATACCCATAGACTCTATGCCAATGGTGAAGGAACTTTTAAAGCTGTCAAAAATGGGATTAGAGAACTACAAAAAGTTTATAACGATGGTCAATATGCCGTTATATCTGTGGTGACCCCAGAGAACATCTCTCATCTTCCTGCTTCACTCAAATACCTTCACCAAGAGCTTGGCATAACCGACATTCACTTAGCACTTAACTACTTTGGCAATTGGGGCGATGATACTCAAACCTATACCAAGCTTTACCATCAAGTAGCAGACTACAGCATAGAGCAGTATCGTCAAGGTAACAGACTGAACTTAGACATCATAGACGATAAAATAAAAACAGAGATAGAGAGTAGCTGTAAAAGCTGTAGTTTTGGAGAGCTTAAACTTGCCATTGCTCCTAGTGGAAACATCTACCCTTGTGAGCGTATTATTGGTAATGATACAGGAGCATTGTCTATGGGAAATGTATATAGTGGCTTTGACAATAGCAAAAGAGCCAAACTCATAAAAGAGAGAGGAAATACAAATGAAGAGTGCAAAACTTGTCCTCTAAAAGAACGATGCACCAACAGTTGTGGTTGTACAAACTACACCCTAACCAACAGCATCAACACCACGCATGGAACAGTCTGTTTCTTTCAAAAGCTTTTTATAGAGGTTGCTGACAAAGTAGCTTCTACCCTTTATACTGAAAATAATGAGATGTTTATGAGGAAATTTTATGGGGTTGTGGCTACCCCACCCAAAAGTGTGAGGTAGATTATAAGTGAGTTTAGTTAAAAACTACCACTTTCTAATAATTTTATGACAAGTTAAACAACGACTTATCATGTTTGCGTAGACACGTGTAGCTCTATCTTTTCTATCTCTTTCATAGGCATCAATAATATCATCAGACATTTGGGTCAATGCTTTTACCTCTTCTTTTGCATATCGTTTAGGCTTAAAGTTTCGTCCATTTTCCATCTCTTTAACACTTAAAATAAATGCATCCATATTTATCAGATTAGATTTAAACTCTCTAACTGCATTTTTAACCATTTCAGTGTTATTGTAGAAAAATCCTTTTTGAATAGTTTCCATTGATTTTTCAAGTTTTTGCATGGTCTCCACACGGGTTA
>JALUMR010000011.1:406-14438 GCA_027055805.1 Campylobacteraceae bacterium | reverse complement strand
ATTAGTTTACTTAATAAATAATTACAACTCTTGACACCCAGCACAATCTATCTGAACAACTATAGGTTCTTTGGTATCAAGCCTTGCGACTGTTAAGCTTCTTCCCCATAAGCATCCTGTATCAAGCCCTAAAACATTACTGTCATTATAATATTTTAGATTTGTCTCATTAACCAATGTTGACCAGTGACCAAAGACTATTTTCAGAGGAAAAGAGCGTCTGCTAGGACAAGCGAACCAAGGGTATAAACCTTTGTATAACCCCTTAGTAACAGTAGGTGACCCCTTCTGCTTAAAGTCTAGCTTTCCATCCTCTTCACAAAAACGCATACTTATAAATGAGTTTAAAATATACCCCTCTATATCTAAAGGTTTTGCTTTTGAGTCAAACTTCTTTGAACTAATTTTTTTCATCTGTTTTAGCCATGCTTTATAGTTACGTCCTTGCAACTTCTTCTCTATTCGTGAAGCATAGGTTATTGCCATACCCAAGTCAAACTGAGGGGAAATCCCTGCATGAGCCATGGCATAGCCTAACTTATAATCCCAATGTAAAAATGGCTGATGACGTAACCAGTCTATTAACTCTTTTGCATTGGGAGCATCTAAAATAGGCTGTATGGTTTTGTTTGATTTTTTGATTCCTGCATAAGCAGAGATAAGAGCTATATCATGATTACCCAATACCACCTTTATCGAGTCACGTATGGAGTAGAGGTAGTTAAGGGTTTCCAGTGACTTATCACCACGATTTACCAAGTCACCTGCCACCCATAAAGTATCTACTTTTGGATCAAATTTTATCTTTTTAAGTATCTTCTGAAAGGAGTCAAAACACCCCTGAATATCACCTATTGCCCAAACTGCCACTAAAACTCCAATTTCTCTCTATATACAACTACTTTACTCTCAAAACTCATCTTTGCATAAGCACTTGATGGTGAAGGTAGGTAAACTGTCTCTATTTCCAAATAATCAAAATGCATCTTAAACAGCTTCTCTGCCAAACGCCCTGTAAAAGCCACTTTTTTTATACTTGGATGCTCTTCTAAAAACTCAGCTATGTTATTTACCTCTATATCTTCTAAAGAGCTGTCAAGTGAGTTGTCACGTGTACAGTTCTTTACCATATCCCATAGAGCATACTTAGACTCTTTTAGTAGCCATATTTTTTGATCTCTGTTATTAATAGGATAACTACTTAAAGCTGACAATATCTTCCAAAACTGATTACGTGGGTGTGCATAGTAAAAAGCTTTGTCGAAAGAGTCAATACTAGGGAAAGAGCCAAGTATAAGTACTTTACTCTCTTTAAATACTAAAGGTTGGAATGGATGTTGTAATTTTTTCTTAATCATTAAACTGTATAGGACCTTTCCCACTACCACTAAGCAACTGTATAACATATGGATTGGTTGTGTTATTAAACTCTTCGTTGGATGCCCACTCAATGATTTCACCTTCAAAAAGAAATGCCAAATAGTCAGCCGATTTAAAACTCTCTTTCATATCGTGGGTAATGACAATAGAGGTAACACCCAACTCTTTTTGAAGATGTAAAATTAACTGTGTAATCAAATCACTGGTAATGGGGTCAAGCCCTGAGGTTGGTTCATCGTAAAGTATGATTTTTGGCTCCATTATGATGGCTCGTGCAAGACCTGCACGTTTACGCATACCACCACTTAGCTCGTTTGGTGCTAGTTTTGCTACACGCTCTGCGTCGAGTCCTGTCATAGAGAGCATTTTCATAACTTTCTCTTCTATCTCTTTTTCACTTAAATCTTTTCGATGTTCACGTAATGGGAAAGCAACATTGTCAAAAATATTCATACTGTCAAACATTGCTCCATCTTGAAAAAGATAACCAATGTGTTTACGTACTTCTCGAAGCTCCATCTCTGAACAAGTAGAGACGTTGACACCATCTACGATAACATTCCCACTAGTAGGTTTCATGAGTCCAACTATATGTTTAATAATAGTTGACTTACCACCACCAGAAAGACCTAAGATAACAGTAGTAGAACCCTTTGGAAAAATAAGGTTGACATCTTTTAAAACCTCTTTTGTTCCAAAGACTTTTTGTAAGTGTTTTATCTCTATAAGAGGATGCTTCTCATTAAACTCCATCTTCTCTTTTGTAGCATCTATAAACATCTATCTTAATGCCTTTTTTAGGTTAAATATAAGCAGTGATAAGGTAGAAAGAGCAAAGAGTTTAAAGTCCAACTCACTTGCAAAATGAACATTTTTAAATTTTTCACTCTGTGTTACAACCTCACCTTGAAGTTGCATAGAGATAATATCTGGAATATAAAAACCACTAAAGAGTAGACCACTACAGACAAAAAAGAAGAGTGAGATAAGTGTCCATCTGTCATTTTCAAAACTTTTCCACTTTGTTGCTTCATAAAAGAGTGCAAAGAAGACCATAATGGTCACAAAAGTTCCCAATTTCTCAAAGTTAGAAGTCATAAGCAGACCCTCTTGAAACTTAGAGATTATCTCTCCACCAAAGAAGGTTTCAGAGTGAAAAATGGTAGGAGCCACTATAGCACCTGCATAAATACTCGCACCCAAAAGAGCTCCTAAAAGCACGATATATGCCATGGTCATGATTTTAAATAGTTTTTTTGTCATTAATTCTCTTTTTACTTATTTAATGGTGTAGTCGGGGACTACACCCTACGTGAACGTTATAACAAAGCCTCTATCAAACCCTGCTAAATCTTTATAAAACTTATAATATTTTACACCAATTTCACTAAAAAACTGGGTCATAGGTTCTTTTTGGTCATAACCCATCTCACAAGCCAAATATTTTACCCCTCTAGCTTGGACATCTAAAACTATCTGTTTAAGTAGTTCATCTCCAACCACGCCACCAAAGAGTGCTTCTTTTGGTTCATAGTCAACGACATTGGACTCTAAGACAAAGTCTTCTGCTATGTAGGGAGGATTGCTCACTACCAGTTCAAGAGGCTCTTTTACCTCATCTAATATATTAGACTTTATAACCCTAACTCTATCTGATACTTCATATTTCTCTATGTTTGAGTTTGCTACCTTTATAGGTGTATCGCAAATATCAGTAGCAATAATCTTCAACTGAGGAAACTTCCGAGCTAACACTACCGAAATAGCTCCTGAACCAACCCCTACTTCAGCTAAGGAAGTGATATTTTCACGCTCTATAATTTCAGCCACCAAATCAATAAGAATTTCAGTTTCAGGTCTTGGAATAAGCACCCCTGCTTCTACATTTAACTCTATGTCATAAAAACTGGCAACACCGACTATGTACTCGTAAGGCTCATGGTTTGCTCGTCTTTTTACTAAAACATGAAATGCCTCTATATCATCTACCTCTTTATCATCAAAAGCATGTAAGTAAGTTCGCTCTTTTTTAAGATGATAGGCTAAGAGAAGTTCTGCTTCAAATCTTGGGCGTTCGCAACTCTCTTTTAGCTCTGTTTCTGCTTCTGATAAAATTTGTTTTATGGTCATCTAATCATCTTCTTTCCAAATATTTTGACTAAAAATACCTAAAATTATTATTTTATTTTCTTCAATATCAATAAAAAATGGAATAGTATAACCCTTAAAAATTAGCTCTCTTACATTTTCATCTTTTGATTTTTCTCTTTGTCTATAAATTAAAGGAGCTAAAGGTATTTGTTCAATTTTTGATATTAGTTTATCATAAAATTCTAAAGCTCTATTTTGACTATCTTTAGCAATAAAAAGTACAATTGTTTCAAGCTCTTCATTGAAACGTGCTAATTTTTCTAATTTCATTATTTTCTTAAAATCTTTTCTCTAATTTCATCTAAACCACTAGAAAAAGTAACTGCCAACTCATTGTTCTCTTTATACTCTTTAACCCGTCTATTTATCTCTTCATCAAGAAGAAACTGCTTTCCAATATCTGAAAATTTCTTCATCTCTTCATATTCATCTTTAGAAATCATTACGGCTTCTACATGATTATTTTTTAAAATTGCCAATTTATCAACAGCCGATGATGTTATCTGTGCCAAATAAGAACCAAACTTTTTAGCAAAATCTGATGAGGGTATCAATTCATTTGAAGCATAAGCTACCATTTTATATCCTTTTTTATACTTTACTCAATATATTACGTAAAGTATAGCGTAAAAATATTAAACTACTTCCTCTAAAAAACTTGTTCCATCACCTTTAGGAACTACTTTTATCTGTAACGGGATTCTCTCTTTTAATGCTTCGACATGAGAAATAACCCCTACCATCTTTCCAGTATTTTGAAGAAGATTTAAAGCATTAAGGGCTGTCTCTAAACTATCTTCATCTAGTGTTCCAAAACCTTCATCTAAAAAAAGTGAATCAATAGCTATTTTCTGACTTGCCAACTCGGAAAGCCCAAGAGCAAGAGCAAGACTTACAATAAAACTTTCACCACCCGAAAGAGTACTTACAGGTCGAACCACATCGCCTTGGTAACTGTCTATCACCTCTATTTCTAATAGATGTTTTTGCTCTGTCCCTCTTTGCAATTCATATCTAGCTGAAAGTAGCGTTAAATGATTGTTTGCTAAGTGTATAAGTTGGTCAAGAGTGATACCCTGTGCAAACTTAGCAAACTTATTTCCATCTGCAGAACCTAGCATATCATTTAATTTAACCCATATTTTGAAAGCTTCTTTTTTCTTTTCTAATTTAACTATCTTCTCTTCATGTTTTTCTCTATCCTGCTTGTCTCGTTTTAATATTTCCTCTTTTGCACCAATATTTAATTGCAAGTTATCTATCTTTTTTTGGACACTTTTTAATTCTTCATTTACCTCATCAATAGATTTAAGACTTAGCTTTTCTTCTTTATGCTTTTCTAGCTTTATAACGGTATCTATTTTAAGTGTTTGATACTCTTTGTATTTGTCTTCTAATTCTTGACAAATCAATAATAACTTACTTCTATTCTCTTTTGAGAGTATTGCCTTTTCAAAAGATTGTATGCTATTAAAGTCATTATTTTTTAATTCATCTTCTACTTTTTTTGTTAATTCCTCTAATCTCTGTTCTAAAGAGAGTAGTTTTTCTTTTAAAGTTTGTTCTTGTTTTTTTAGCTCTTCTTCTTTTGTCTTAACCGATATTAACTCTTGATTCAGTTTCTGCTCTTTTTCTTGAATAGTTTGAAAGTTCTTATTTACTTCTAATTCATAGTCATTTATATCAGATACATTCACTATCTTTTTACTTTTACTTTCATCCTTTAAAACTTGTTCTTCTAAAGAGTTTACTTTATTATAGGATTTTATTGTATCTTTTGAAATTTGTTCTTTTTTAGAAATCATTACTGCAAGTTCATTTTTATACTCAAACAATTTATTTTGTTTTAAAGAAAAACTACTATTTGCCTTATCTCTATTTTTTAAAAGTTTCTCTTTCTCTTCTCTTTTTGTTACTATTAATATTAGCTCTTCATTTATTGTTTCTAGTTTTTTTTCTAAATTTATTTCTGTATCAGCAGATAATTTTATTGATTCTTTTTGTTTTTTCAATTTTTCTAATTTTAAAACAGAAGCGTCTATCTTCTCTTCCACTTTTGCTAAAGTAGAATTTATTTTTTTTAGCTCTTTATCATGTTTTTTTAGTTCCGACTCTTTTTCATCTATTAAGTTAGCTGTCTCATCTACTTTTGAAACCATACTGCTTTTCACAAAAGGATGCTCTTTCGAACCACATAAAAAGCACGCTTCTCCAGCACTTAACTTTACTCTATCCTCTTCATACTTTTGAATTAAAAGTTCTCTCTCTTTCGTTGCTCTAAGTGTATCTATATGTTTAACAATCTCATCTACTAAGGATTGTTTTGATTCTATACTAATGGATAATGATTCATAATCTTTTCTATTAAGTTTATTTACTTTTTCTTCCTCATTAATTTGTTCACTTAGGCTCATAAATTCTTTTCTATGACTCAATAACAATTCTATCTCTTTTTGATGACTACGAAGACTTTTCTCTTTTTCTAAATCATTGACACTGTTTAGTTCTAACTCTTTATATTGCTTATCAAGTAAAGCAGATGTGGCTTTCAACGATTCTACTTCATTCTCTAACTTTATATTTATATCTTTTTGTTTTTCTACGCTCTTCTCTATATCTTTTTGATTTAAAAGAAGTTCATTTAATAGAATAGTTTCTGAGTTAAACTCTTTTCTATTTGTTTCTATAAGTGTTTGAATTTTTCTTACTTCTTTTATTTTATTGCTTTCAATATCAGAAATATCTTTTGCTTTTATCATATCTTTTTGACTTACTGTATAGTCTGATTGAATGGTTAGCAATCTTTTTTCTAAATTTTCTAAAAGAGTCCTTAGCTTTGTGTAAGAGTTTTTATCACTATTTATTTCATTGAGCAAATTATTTTGTTTTTCATATATAACTTGTACATTCAAAGCTTTATTTGCCAACTTTAATTTTATAAATTCTTCTTTTTTATCCTCTTTTTCCTTTGAAATTGTAGAAAAAAGTTCTTTATATTTAATATTATCTTTTTCTAATTGAACCAATCTTTCAATCCATATTTTAATTGTATTTAACTCTTGCTCTTTTTTAGACAACTCTAGTTTTTCTTTTTTATTCTCTTCTAACTCTTTAGTCTTTTCTACTACTGTTTCACTCTTTAATAGTTCTGTTGAAGCCAATAGTTTTTCATCCATGTCTATCTCTGATTTCAAATCAGAATAAGTATCATAAATCTCTTTAGAAATCTTGGCATAAATCTGTGTTCCTGTTATCTTCTCCAACAATCCTGAACGCTCTTTTTCATTCGCTTTTAAAAAAGCATCAAAACTCCCTTGTGCTAACACCATTGACTGCTTAAATCTATCAAAGTCCAAACCTGACAACGCTTCTACATATTTTGGAACATCTCTAAGGGTCTGTTTTATAACCGTAGAAGTCGCTACATCTGACAGTTCCATTTTTGCAGTTTGAAATTTACCATTAGCATTTTTTCTAGCTCTATTTTGACTCCATGAAGACCTATAAACTGTACCTTTTATTTCAAACTCTACTTCACAAAAACACTCACCTGTATGTCTTGCCATAAGCTCATTTGGGTTTTTAAGCCTTGGTGTTCTTCCATACAAAGCACAAGTAATAATGTCTAAAATAGTACTTTTACCAGCTCCTGTAGGTCCTGTAATGGCAAAGAGAGCATTGTCATTTAAAAATGTTCTAAAGTCTATCTCAACCTCACCTTTTAAAGAGTTAATATTGAGGGCTTTTAGTTTTAATATTTTCATCTGTTTTCTACTTTTTCTAAAACACTTTTAAAATTTAAAATAAGCTCTTCTTTTAAATGCTCATCTTCAAGTGCTTCTACCTCTAATCGTCTTGTAAAAACATCAGAAGGTGTTAACTCATCTAAACTTGTAACTTTTAACTCTTTGGCTTGTAGCTTTTTTTGAGTTCTATCTATTTTAATGGCTAAAACAATCAGTTCCAACGCTTCTGCATATTCTCGTAAAGCTTGATGAGCAAACATAGGGTTTTCATCTTTTAAATGAATCTCTATCCAAGTACTTTTATCTTCTACCTTTTCAAGCTCTTTTTTAACCATTTCAAGATTACCTTTTAAAACCAATAATTTCCGATAGAGTGGTATTTCTAACTCTTCTACCGTTAGCTTATTATTTTCAAAAGTGACTATATTTACTCTTTTTTTCTGTGAAGCTTCTGAGAAACTAAGAGGAATAGGAGAACCACTATAACGTACATGAGAAACTCTAACCGTTTGGTTAATATGTAAATGACCCAGTGCCACATAATCAAAATATTTACCTAGAAAGTCCCCTCCAATATCAAGTGTGCCACCAATATAGATATCTCTTTCAGATTCACTTGTCCTACTTCCTACTGTTGTCAAATGTCCTGTAGCTATAATAGGTATTTTTTTATCTGTGCTCAACTCTTTTGCTTTTTCATACACATCTTTATAGTGCTGTTTTATACCCTTGTTTAATGAAATCTCTTTTTCAGTCATGGTCTCACCAGCAGTAGCTTTTCTCACTACACTATCTCTTAAAAATGGTACTGCACAAATAATACCTTGAAGTTTTTCATCTTTATAAATGGGAATTAACTCATCTTCACTCTCATTACCAGAGGTAATCACAAATACATTCATAACTTCAAGTAGTTGCTTAGGAGCTTTTAAAGTAGAAACCGAATCATGATTTCCAGCTGTAATAATCACTGTTAGTCCAGATAAAGAAAAGAGTTGTTTTAAAAAGTTATAGTAGAGTTCAAGAGCATAATTTGGAGGAGTACCCGTATCAAAAATATCACCAGCAACAATAAGCAAATCAATATTGTTCTCTTTTATAGTTTCAAAAAGCCAAGAAAAAAAAGCTTTATGCTCCTCTTCTCTGCTTTTTCCCATAAACTTTTGACCAATATGCCAATCTGAAGTATGTAATATTTTCATGTTATGATATATCCTTTAAAAATAAAAGTATATTATATACTAAATTATGAGACTAATCTTTTTTCTCATCATTTATAAAGGTAAATATTCCATCATCAGGTAAACCTTGTGCCATCTCATTAACAGCCTGTGCGTCATACCCTAACTCTTTGAGACGCTCTATTACTGGTGGGTGAGTATAGTAAAAGAAAGCATATACAGGGTGAGACTTTGGAAATGACTTGTTCTCTTCTACCAGTTTCATAAGAGCAGAGACCAAGTTCTCTTTTCCACCTAGTTCGCTCCCAAACTCATCGGCTGCATATTCGTTATGGCGACTTACATAGCTCATAATAGGTGTAAATACAAAACCTATAAGTGCAACTAAAAGCATCATCATAGCTATCTCTACACCTGCTTTTTTCTCTACGCCCATGTCAAAAAAGAGTGACTCAGGCAAGTTTCCTAAAAGAAAGAATGCAGAAAAGAGGAGTAGCCCCATCATTCCAATATTTTTCCAAATATCACCATGAGAGAAGTGACCCAACTCATGACCTAAAACAGCCAAAAGCTCTTTGTTTGTCAACTTCTCCATAAGTGTGTCAAACAAAACTACCCTTTTAGACTTTCCTAGTCCACCAAAGTAGGCATTTAGACGACTATCACGCTTTGAAGCATCAAGTACAAAAACACCATCACTTTTAAGCCCCACACCTTCCATCATCTTCTCTATGTCTGTTTTTAGTTCACCATCTTCTAGTGGTGTAAACTTATTAAAAATAGGAGCAATAATAGTTGGGTAGATAACATTGACCAAAACTGCCACAGAGAAAAGAAGAGCAAAACCCCATATCCACCAGTTCTCAACACTGCTTATAATCCAAGCTAAAAGATAGAAAACAATACCACCAAAGATAATAAACAATACAGCAGATTTCACTTGGTCTATGAGGTAAAGTTTAGGTGTTGTCTTTGTAAAACCATACTCTTTGTCCAGTTCAAAAGTCTGATAAAGCTCAAAGGGCAAACCAACTATAAATCCAATAGCAATAAAACCAAAAAGAAAAAGAACAGCATCAACTACAGAATCTGTTGTTCCAAGCGTTGTTGTTAACCAAGCAAAACCAACCGTTACCCACCAAACAAACATCATGTAGTCAACAATGGTTGAAAGTAGTCCTATTCTCTCTTTTTTAATGGCATACTCACCTGCAGTTTTATATTTTTCTTGACTCATTAAAACAGCTTCTTTGTTCTTTTCATCGGCTATATAGCCTATCTGCATTACAGATATATAAACTTTTAACAATGTATATACTGTAAAAAGTATCATTATAATTTCTAACATTTTAAACCTTAATTATTTAATATAGACGTTATACACTATCAATGCTTAATTACTAATCTTTTTTATTTGTTTTATTGGCATAGATATAGATAGAGAGTCCTATCATTAATACCGTAACTCCACCTATAAGAGAAACAGCATATAGCAGTTTACTAGGGTCAGTCAACGCAAACTTAAAGACCAACATCAAAGACTCTATAGAAAGGGCAATAATAATAGAACCCAAGAAACGTATCATGGTTTGGTGTCCATCACTAGAACTATTATGCTTCTCTTTACCCAAAACCTCTTCTTCAAAAATAGCTTTAACCAAGTCAAATATAGCCAAAGAGAGGGTTAAAAGAATAGTTGCTTTAAACATCTCATTAATATCAATAGTATTAAAATGTAAACCCAAAGAGAAAAAACTAGAAATTCCTTTTAGGAAAAGTAACAGTGCCACCATAGCCAAGGCAATAGAAAATGCAGCATAAACTGCTTTTGAGAAGCGACCAAAAAGTGAGTCTACCGAACTAGGAAGAAGCATTTTTAAAACATCTTTTAACTGAATATCTACACAAATAATAAATAATAAGTTATTTGCTTCATCATAAATAGGAAATGATGATGTAACCACCATTTTATTGGTTCCAAGAGAAGGGTAAGGATCTGTCAAAACACACCTATGCTCCTGCAAAGTTTTATAATAATATGCCCTATCACTTCTATCTGTTCCTATCTCATGAGTATTGGCAATCTTACCTTTTTTACTAAACATTTGACCTATCTGCTGACCATTTTCATTTAGAACATAAAATAAATCACCTTGAGGAAGACTGTCTTTTAATGTTTGAAGTTGAGTTTCGATAAAAGTATTTGTATCTGCATGAAAATTTGCCAAGGAGACATTCCGACTCATGATATAACATAAATAAGCCCTAGCTTTAGTTCGTATGGACGCGTACTCTTGTATCTCTTTTATTATCATATTGTTTCCTTACTTAATAATCTTTTAACCTTTACTGACTAATGTTATATAAGAAATATCTTAAAATAATCTTAAATAAAATGGATATTGGTACCTTATCCTTTACAGATAAAAAAGTCTGTATCCAAAACTTCAATCAACGCTAAAATAAGTACAGGGGTAAAAAATAACTCTTCATCACTACGGTACAAAATGGTCAAATCAAAATTTTCTTTTTGAATGTATGCTATCAAGTCTTCATGCAGTAAACCTTCCCCTTCAATAAAAGACCCTTTAACATTAAACTCTTTTTTATAGGCTTCAAAGGTTTTTTCATTTTGTACTTTTAGTTCCTCGTTTAATTCATAATCTATTCCTGTTGTCACAGGCACAACGTTTAAGTAATCTTCTCTCACTGCTAAAACATCTAATAAATAACGATAGTCATAAACAAGTTCTAAAGAACTTTCAGGAAAAACATGCTGTGCCAACTCTATACATTTTTTTGATTCTTCTTTTAAATTAATGGGCAATACAGTATTGTCATAAAGCTCTTTATCACCTTTGTTTATCCAGTAAGCGTAAGAAGTTTTTTCTATTAGAGATGCCGTAATATGCTCATGATAATTAGTAATCACCAATCTCTTTTCTACCTCTTTAGCAAGGTTTAAAAGTCTGTCCACGGTATCATCTACATAGACTAAAATAGCATGATTTGCATTGGCATCAAACGCTTCTAAGTGTTTTTGAATTTCATTTTTTACTTTTGCTTTATCGAGTTGCCCCTCTTCTATAGACTCCTCTGACAAAAAGTAATCAGGCACAGCAAATAACGGTTCTTCATGAACATAAAGTATTTCTAAACTGACTTCATGTTTACTTGAAAATACTACAGCTCTTTTTAATAAAATATCTATATTTTCCAAATCGTTTAACAAAACAATCACTCTATCAAATAGATGTTTCATAATAAAATCCTTTTTTTGTTAGATATTATGAGTATATCATATAAAATATAATGAATGGTAAATACACTATTAGCATTTTTTATCTATTTAAAATATTTTAATACTCATGCTAAAAGAGCTTCTCCAACTCTCTATCATGATATTTTGAGAGCAATAGTAACCCAATAATAGCTCCAAACAATGCCCAAGCCATGTCTGATTGTGTATCCCATACATACCCTTGTGTTCCTAAAAATGCCTCTGCACCCTCACCACTTATCATCGCTACTGTCCACTCTACTAGCTCATAAAAGGCAGAAAATGCCAAAACAAAAGAGACAATAAAAAAGTTCATCCACCCTCTACTTTTAAAGACCTTTTTTCGCAGAGTTATCTCACGTGCTATTAGAACAGGTACAAAACCTTGGGTAAAATGCCCCACTTTGTCGTAGTTGTTTCGTGACATATCAAACATCTCTTTTAGGGTATCAAAAAGAGGTACTTCTGCATAGGTATAATGCCCACCAACCATAAGCACTATGGAGTGAAAAAGTATTAAAGTGTATAGAAGTGGCGTTAATGGAAAAGATTTGTATGTCCATGCAAGTACTCCAAACCCAATAAGTGCAGGGAAAACCTCTAAAAACCAAGTGTTCAAATCTTTAGGATTTATAACCGACCAAAGAAGAACTCCAAAAAAAGTTAATAGCCATAGTACTGTTTTTACGTTCATTATATTATCCTCTCCTGTCCCAAACGATAAAGAGCAAAATCATATTTGATAGGGTCAGTTGCATCAAAGCCTCTTAACGTCTCGGTCAACTCTAATGTAGCTCTCATATCATAAGTTTTGCGTTTTAAAAGTCCAAGCTTTTGAGAGACTTTAAAGGTGTGCGTATCTAAAGGCATAAGTAAATCTTTTTTATCTATTTTAGACCATAAACCCATATCAAGCTCATCTTTTCGTACCATCCAACGTAGGTACATTAAGTAGCGTTTATATGTTCCTGCAGAGTTTACTTTTTTAGGAAGAGAACCTATTAAAAAACCATACCCCCTACTCTCATAAGGATAAACTTCTTTTAGAGTTGTTATAAAATTCCACAAACCATCTAAGATGTTATGCTCTTTTTTGTACCCTTCATAGAAAATATTTTCTATACTCTCTATCTTTTTTAGGCGTTTAAGGGCGATAAACAGAGCTATGACATCTTCTGATTTTTGAAATCTGTAATAGTGTTCTGAAAGCTTCTCTTTTATTATCTCTTCGGACTTTTCCAATAAGCTAAAATCTAAACTATCTAAAAATTTTACAATTAACTTAGCATTACCATACGCAAACAAAGCACAAATAAGAGCTATGGTTTCATCTTGATATTTAGAGGCTATCAGTAAAGGGTCTGGTTTATCATAAGACAACTCTGTTTGAGAGTTTCTATCTTTCACCTCTTGCTCTAACCTCTTTTTTATGTTCATGTTTAAAACCTCTGTATTGTTGCTAAATTTATACCCACAAAAAGCTTAAGCATAGCATTTTGATACACTTAACAATCAATACTCTGTAGTTAATATAAATTAACTACACCTCTAGTTCCATCCTCTCTGAGGTGGAATTCATAGGGAACAACAACAAGCCTTTAGGGTCTATCATTAAAATTAGCAAGAGATAAAGTATAAATTAAGCTTAGTTATCTATTTGGGGTCAGACCCCCTTATCTTTAGTAGTTAAAGATTCTTCACTAGAGACAATACTCCTAACAGGATTTCTTCTATCTGTAAAATCTATTTTATAGGTAACCTCTTTACCATCAGGAACTCTAGCTTTTGAGACAATGGCATAGTTATCTTCTATTTTTTTAATAGTTGGATAATTAGCTATCGAACCACCTGGTATCTCTGTACTACTTAGTAGCTCTCCACTATTATAGTCATAAATATTTAAAGAGTCTTTTCTTAGGAAGAGAACATAGTCGCCCTCTTTCATCTTTTCAAATTTAATCATATCATAACGAACAGGCTCTCCTGTATATAATAACTCTTTTATATTATCTGAGTCTGAGATATCAAGATATGTATATGATGTCCCATACTGCTCTTCTATCGCAACCACTGCTCTTGTTTTATCACTACTTATAGTAGGTGTACCTTTCATCCTAGAAACAGGTTCACCTTCTATACTCTTATTCTCTTTTATCCAATTAGATATTTTAGTAGTTAAAGATTCTTCACTAGAGACAATACTCCTAACAGGATTTCTTCTATCTGTAAAATCTATTTTATAGGTAACCTCTTTACCATCAGGAACTCTAGCTTTTGAGACAATGGCATAGTTA
>JALUMR010000011.1:0-306 GCA_027055805.1 Campylobacteraceae bacterium | reverse complement strand
TTCTATCGCAACCACTGCTCTTGTTTTATCACTACTTATAGTAGGTGTACCTTTCATCCTAGAAACAGGTTCACCTTCTATACTCTTATTCTCTTTTATCCAATTAGATATTTTAGTAGTTAAAGATGTAGTCCCTCCTTTATCAAACATCTTAATATTATCTAATCTTCCAGAACCCCTAACAAGGAAAGAATTAACATATTTAATCGAGTTATTTGGCTCATATCTTTTTAAGTCTGCTTCCAAATCTCTTGTAACTGTTTGCCATGAACAAGACTTTGTATTTGGATTTAAACCCGAATGAAT
>JALUMR010000010.1 GCA_027055805.1 Campylobacteraceae bacterium | reverse complement strand
CCCTTTTTATTTAAATAGGTTTCTATTATAGCTTTAATAAATTAAAAATAATCAATAGATTTATGGTACAATACTTCTTTACAAATAATAAAATCAAGGATTAAGTATGAACAAAACTTTATTAATTGCAGTAGCAACAGCTATGTTAACAACAGCATCTTTTGCTGGTAATGTAGGATGTGGACTTGGTAATCAAGTTATCAAAAATCAAGACTCAGTAGCTATGCAAATTTTTGCAGTAACAACAAATGGAACATCAGGTAACCAAACTTTTGGTATTACATCAGGAACTTCAGGATGTGCAAAACCAGCTAAATTTGTTTCAAACGATAAAGCAAATGAGTTTGTAGCAGGAAACATGGATGCTCTTGCATTAGACATTTCAAATGGTCAAGGTGAAGCACTTACAACACTTGCATCTCTACTACATGTTTCTAACCCAGATACTTTTGCTAGTGTACTTCAAACAAACTTTGACAAAATTTATACATCTTCAGATGTAACATCTGCTAACGTTATTGATAACATTGTAGCATTAGGATAGTCATTATTTTATGACACTATTTAGTACAAAAGCAATCAAACTTGTTTTTGTACTGCTTCTTCTAACCTCATATCTTTTCTCAGAACATAACTTTTCAAAACAGATAGATAAATTATCAAATACCCAACAGTGGCACAGGCTTCTTCATTTTAAAGATGGAAAAAGTGAAATAGATGATGAAAATTTTTTTATTTCCAAAGATGGAAAAACCAATCCAAAGGCAGAATTAACAGCCTTTATAGAAAAACTTATATCTGACAAAAGCGATGATGAAAATTCGACTCAGTGTTACTATCCTTCACGTTCTTCTTGGATTTTAGAGCAACTACCACAACTAGAAAAAGAGATAATAACACCAACATGTGAAACCCTTAAAAAAGAGCTAAAATCAATAGAAGCTAAACAGGTAACCCTTGTACTTGCTTCTGCTCATATTAACTCTCCTGCTTCTGCTTTTGGTCATACTTTTTTACGTATAGACAACAACGACAATACTCCTCTACTCTCTTATGCTGTTAACTATGCAGCCCAAACAGCAGAAGATAATGGTTTTATATATGCTTACCAAGGACTCTTTGGAGGGTACAAAGGTCTCTACTCTATCGACCCCTATTATAAAAAGCTCAAAGAGTACTCTGACTTAGAACAGCGTGATGTTTGGGAGTACACCCTTAACCTTTCACAAGAAGAAATAGATAAAATGGTGCTTCATATCTTTGAAATTCGACATTTTTATGCTGATTATTTTTTCTTATCTGAAAACTGCTCTTACAACCTTTTATGGCTTTTAGAAGTAGCCAAGGAGGATATAAATCTAACAAAACAGTTTAATCATAAAGCCATACCTATAGATACCCTAAGAGCCATTATTTCTGAAAAATTAGTCAAAAAGACCATCTACCGTCCCTCTAAACGAAAAGCTATCTTAGCTATTGCAAAACCTATAGAAAACAATCCAACAGCTCTAAAATTTGCAAATAGCAATGAGTATAATCTAACCAAAATAGATAAACTCTCTAAAGAAGATAAGATTGCTTCACTAGAACTGGCAACTGCACTTTTACGCATAAAACTCTCTAAAAATAAAATTACAAAAAAAGAGTATCTACCTAAATTTTTAAAGATATTAAAAACACGTAGTAAACTTGGAACTTCACATAAAAAAATTATAGAAAAACCTTATGAACCAACAAAAGGTCACTACTCAGCAAAAGCTTCCTTTACTTATACCAGCCATCAAGCCTCTAATGCACGAGTAAAAATAGCGTATCATGATATCTATGACAACGATAAGGGTTATATACCTGGTTCTTACATAAGCTTTTTTGATACAGCACTTCAATATAAAGATAGTAAGTTAACACTAGATGAAATAAATTTTTTAGATATTCGCTCTTATGCCTTACAAGATGCCTTATTTAAACCCATCTCATGGCAAGTTGCCTTAGGTGGAAAACGTATCTTTAACAATGAATTAAATGCATATCTACAGGCAGGTGGAGGCTTCACCCTTGGAAGTGAAGCATTTTATACTTATGCTACAGTTACACCTACCATCTATTACAAAAAAGAAGAAGAGCATAGTATAGCAACAAATATCGGCATACTATACAACCCATCCAAACATTTAAAAGTTGGTCTACTCAACTCTAAGGAGTGGTTTACTCAAAACAGAGAGATTCTAAAACTAGAACCCTTCCTTACCTACTCTTTTAACCAAGCCAGTGCCATCAACCTAAGGTATGAGTATAAAGAGCTAAATAAGCAAAGTGAAGAAGATGCTACATTATCTTGGTTTTGGTATTTTTAGTAATTAACCTCAAACTCCGAAGTAAAATTATACATCTCTTTAGCCTTTAGTTTAATAGTAAACTCACGAACAAAAGCATTTTTCTTTTTAACAGAACAGTTATCTTTACATGATGTTTTAACTGTTATATCATTTCCATAGACAGGTATATTCTCTTCTATTTTAAGCTCTAGTGGCTCTTTCCCTTGATTTCTTAGATTATAGGTTGTTTCTACATTTCTGTAGTGTTTTTTAGCTTTAAATTTTGTAATGGTCTTCTCACCTACAGCATCAAAAAGTGTTCCTACTGTTAGGGTTACATTTTCATCTTCTGGTATGTTATGCACTCTTGACTCACCTATAAAGTGAGTCTCTTGGGAGTTATCTTTTTGATACATACGTACCACACCTGCTGGAAGTGAAATTCCCATATTGTTCTCTTTTTTATTTTCAAACTCTATCATGTTAGAAAACTGTAACTTCTGCTCACCATAGTTTTCAAAATAGTTGTTAATATTTTTTCCATACTGATGGTACTTCACCTCTTTTTTATCTATAAATGAAATCTGTTTTTGCTCTTTGTTTGCGATAGTTTCTCTAAATGGAATTTTATAGATATGATAACCTGAAAAAGACTCTTCTGCTACCTCATCCATTGCCATCATTGGCATAGCTTCCTCTTTATAAACAGCATTTTTACTGTCATACATTCTTCTTTCAGGTACTGCATTTACATCACCTGCCAAACAAGTTATCTGTGCATTTTCATAAGTAACACCAGAGTTATTGTTAACCGTAATCCAGCCCGTTAAGTCTAAAACATCTTTTTTTAGATTTAAAACATAGTCACTTTTCCAAGAGATTCCACGGGTTAAATACTTCAAGTCAATACCCAATTTTCCTTCTTTTTCAGCCTCCATATTCCAAACCAAACTTGGCTTGGTTATCATATTTTCAGGTACTTTATCAAAAATCACTTGAGTTGCAGCGTTAAGAGTATATATTTTTCCTGTACCATTCTCTTTTATCATAACATTTGGAGAAGCTGAAAGTAAAATACCTTTACTTAATGTTGGCTCTTTTTCATTGCTGTAAAACTCTACCTCTTTGTTAATGCTTTTGTTTAACATGGAAGACAAAGAGACTAAGTCATAGATATAATTTTGGGAATATAAGTTGGTCTTCATAGCTGAAAAAGTAGGCACAACAGATTGGGTAATAACCGAAGATGGCACCCCCTCATAAACAAGCTTCTGTTTTCCTGCTTTAACCTCTAGCTCTCTTGTATCATTTATGAAAGCTTTATCATTGTTATAGATGGTAATTTTTAAGTCTGAACCTGTAGAGGGAACGGTTATGTTTGCTAATCCTAAAAGAGGAAGAAGAAGTGTTGAATAAAATATTTTGTTCATAATGTTTTCCTTTAAGTTTTTTTATAATTCTCTACACCATTGTAAATTTTACATAGTTCTGTTATCCTTAAATCATGCAAATATTAAAAAAGATTCCTTGTCCTATCTGTATATTACTAATTTCCCTGCTTATAGCATACCTTGTTTGGGACAGCAATAAACATTTAAGAATTGTCAATATTGCTGTAGGTAAACCTATGGGTGCTTATGCCACGTATGCCCATGCCTATAAAAAAGAACTAGAAAAATATGGAGTAACTTTAAACATTATCTATACCGATGGTTCTATGGACGCTCAATCTAAACTCATGAATAAAGAAGCCAACTTTGCATTTATACAGAGTGGTACGCAAAAAGAGCATCAAAAAAACAGACCTTTAGTATTAGCCAATGTTGCCTATGAACCCATTTGGATTTTTTCTAAAAAAGATAGAAATATAACTTCACTAGAAGATTTAAAAAATAGAACTGTAAACTTAGGGAACAAAAACAGTGGAACATACCCCATAGCCTCCCAAATCATAAACCTTATCAACAAAAACAGTAAGGCAAGTTTCAACAATGCAAAAGATGCATTTGACCAACTTCTAGCAAATCACATAGATGCCATGTTTTATGTCATCGGCATTAAATCATCTAGGCTTCAAACCATTTTACATACAAAAAACATCTCTATTTTAGACTTCAAAGAGGCAACAAGTTATCGTAAATTTTTTATTCAAAATAAGGATTATTATGAAATCGTCACCATAGATGCAAATTCTATTGACCTTGTAAATAAGATTCCTAAAACTTCTAAAACACTTTTGGCTAAAACAACCATGTTGGTTACAAAAGATGCCTCACCTGAAATGTCCAGACTCTTTTTAAAGGTTGCACAAAAAGTTCACTCTAAAATAGGTTTTCTTAAAAGTGAAAACACCTTTCCCAATACAAAAAACCTAAAACTTCCACAAAATGGAGCATCAAAAACATATTTTCAAGAACCACTTCATAGATATGAGACTATTGGGTACATGAGTGGGCATTTTTGGTTGGCTCAAACATTTAAAAAACTAGAGGATATGGTAATGAGTGTTATCGTAATTTTAGGTCTTATCTCCTTTTTTATTGAGGTTATCTACCCTATTTCTAAAATTTTCACTCGTAGAAAAATAAACAGATGGTATAGAAAAGTAAATAAAATAGACAGCCAAATTGACAAACTATCACTAGAGGAGTTAAAAAGTAGAAAAGCTGCACTAGAAGAGATGTTAATAGAGATGCAAGATAGTGACAACATTGACCCTACTCACCTCGAAGCCTTCTACTCAGTACAACAACAAGTTATCAATATTATTGAAGATTTTGAAAAACGTATTAAAGAGAAACAGGGTATGGAGATTTTGCTTTAGGATTAGCTTTGAGGAGTTTTTATACTCCCCTAGAGTTATTTTATATAGTTTTTATATTTCGTTCGTGTTGGATCCCAAACACCATCTATAAAAATAGTTGGTGTTCCTGTTACCATCAACCGTTTTTTCATTGCTTTATCATACTCCATTGCATCCGTAATATCTGAACCACTAATATCACTTTTTGAAAAGCTCTTACCCGTCTTTGTTTTAATCGCTTTCAAAATTTTATTAACATTCTTCTCTTGTGGGTCAATCAATAGATGGTAAAGAGCTTTAACATTTTTAATATCACCTTTTTTATGAAGTAGATGCATTACTTTTGTTGTCACATCAGAGGCTGGATGTATTTTTAAAAGAGGTAAATGGTAGTAATAGAGTCCAAAAACTTGAGGATTTTTCTCTACCATTGTAATCATTTCTGGAACTATCTCTTGACAATAAGGACAAAATGGGTCAGAAAAGACAAGAATTTTATGAGCAGCATTTTTACTTCCTGCTAAAAAATGTTCATCATTGTACGCCTCTGCAGGTACTGTTGGCTTTAAAAGCTTGGCATAACTCTGTTTATATTGGTCTTTTAAAGAAAAAGTAATTTTATTTCCCTTAGTAAAAACTACTTGGGGTACAGTACGCTCTTGATAACTATTACCCAGTTTTATATTCATATCTAATGATAAAAAATAAACCTCCCAGCCATTCGTACCAGCTATTTCATAGCTTGATATCGTTTCTATATTGTTCACTGTTGAATGTGTCTTTTTTTCCATATACTTTTTTATATAATGACGAACAGCATTGTCATCAAGTGCATTTGCTTGTAAAGTTACTAAAAGCATTCCTAATAATATTTTCAATTTCATAATTAATACTCCTTTTGTATGAATCATTTTATCACATCACTGTTAAATAAACGTGAATTTCATGAAATTCAATTATATTCATTGATATATAAGATAAAAATAGTTCTTCATTTAAAATCTACCATCTACATAAAGTACAAATTGGGTAAAATTCTTTTAATGAAATTAAAAACAAAAGTTGCACACTTTACCAACCCCTTGTATTTGGAAAGTGGAAGAATCTTAGAACCATATAGAATTGCCTATGAAACTTATGGGGAACTAAATAATAATGCCTCAAATGTTATCTTAATTTGTCATGCACTGTCTGGGTCTCAACATGCTGCAGGTACACTTGAAGGTGAACGAAAAGCTGGTTGGTGGAATGAGCTTATTGGTGATGGAAAAGCCATAGATACCCGTAAATATTTTGTAATCTCTACCAATGTTATTGGCTCATGTTTTGGAAGTACGGGACCGATGCACAATGACTATCCCAGTGAGTCAGCATTTCGACTTAAATTTCCTGTCTTAACCATAAAAGACATGATAAAAGCTCAAAAATCTCTACTTAGTCAATTGGGGATTCATCATCTTAAAGCTATTGTAGGTGGCTCCATGGGAGGAATGCAGGCATTACAATTTGCAGTAGACTATCCCAACTTTGCAGATAAAATTATTGCATTAGCAAGCACCTATGCCACACAACCGTGGACCATTGCTTTTAATAAAGTTGCCATAGAAGCAATAAGAAGAGATCCACGTTTTAAAAATGGTCAGTATGAAAAAGATGCATTTGTAGAAGATGGCTTAGATGGTTTAGCAATTGGGAGAATTGCAGGACACATATCTTACCTCTCTCCCGACTCTATGAATGATAAGTTTGGAAGAAACTATGTAAACAATGATGGACTATTTGAACTCTTTGGACGCTATGAAGTGGAACGCTATATGGAGTATAACACCAATAATTTTTCAAAAATATTTGACCCATTAAGCTATCTATATATAGTAAAGGCCATCAATACTTTTAATCTAAGTAGAGGTTATGACTCTCTTTATGATGCTATCATACGAATTAAAGCAGAGATAACACTCATTTCATTTAAAGGTGACTATCTTTTCTTTCCAAAAGAGATGGAACATATTCACCATATGATGCAACGAAATAAACAAGATTCAGCTTATTATGAAATAGATAGTGACTATGGACATGATGCTTTCTTGGTTGAAATAGAAAAATTTGATACAATAATTAAACAAGCACTAGAAAAACAACCCAATATAAAGGCATAAAGAGATGAAAGCAGAAACATTTGAAACCAAACTAGAGGAATCTAAAAAGATATTAAATCAACTAATGGACCCTGCTATCACCCTTGAGGAGAGTTTAAAACTTTATGAGGATGGACTCAAAAAAATCAAATCAGCCCAAAAAATGATTGAAGAGGCAAAAGTTAAAATAGAGACCATCGAAAAAAACAGTTCAAAGTCATAGTATGCCTAAAAATAATGAACTTACCATTGCAGCACTACAGCTACCTACTTTAGGAATGCAAGCAACCAAATTAGACTTTTATCTACGCAATGCACATAGTAGAGGTGTAAGATTGGTGCTTTTAGGGGAGTATGTACTCAACCACTTTTTCAAAGAGATTCAAGAGATACCTATGAAAATGGTTAAAAAGCAGAGTGATAAACATATTGAACTGCTTCAAAAATTTGCGATTCAATACAATATAGTCTTTATAGCACCCATACTTATTATAAAGAAAAACAGATATATTAAAACCATTATAAAAATCACTGAAAAATCCACCTCTTACTATGAACAACAGATACTTATTCCCTATAAACACTGGAATGAAAAAGAGTTCTTTGATAACAAAATTAAACCCATAACATCACCTATGACATTTACTATTGATGGTTTTCGCATTATGACCATGGGTGGATTTGAGCTTCACTTTGACCCATTTTGGAGCTATGTTACACAGAAAAAAATTGACTTAGTCTTGCTACCCACTGCATCAACATTTGGCTCACACAACCGTTGGCGTGAAATCATAAAAACAAAGGCTTTTTTACACAGTTGTTATATCCTTCGGGCTAATCGTCTTGGAGAATTTTCAGATAAAGATATACAGTGGAAGTTCTATGGTGATTCTATGTTGGTTGACCCAGCGGGTGAAATATATATGATGCTAGAAGATAAAGAATCTATGCTGATTGAAACCATTCAAAAGTCGGTTGTAAAAGAGCAAAAGAAGAGCTGGAGATTTGAACAAGAACTTAAAATTAGAAATAAATTATAATAACAGGCGTATATTATCTAATATAAGTGTTACAAAACGACATACACTATAATTATTTTAGTTATCTTTTAATTTCTCTTAATCGTTAACATGTTACAATCTATTAAAATAACAAACATAAAGAAGGAATAGGTAAACTCATGAATAATGATTTAATGAAGATAGTTGAAGAGACTAAAAAACTAAAAACGCTTGTATTGGAAGATGAGCCAGAGACAAATGAATTAATGTGTACAACACTAAAAAACTTTTTCTCTGAAGTTCACTCAGCAGTAGATGCAGACTCTGCAATGGAGCTTTTTGAAAAGCATAGTCCAGATATTATCTTTATAGATATTATCTTACCAGGAAAAAGTGGGTTAGATGTTGCTAAAGAGATTAGAGAAATCAATCCAAAGCAAATTATAGTAATTGTATCTGCAAGTAATGATATGGGGAATATCTCTGAAGCTGTTAAAATTGGGGTTAACAACTTTATTAGAAAACCAATTGACACTGATAAGATGATTGATGTTCTTAAAGACATTGTTGCTGACCTTAAGAAGCAAAAGAAAAATAGAACAAAAATCTTCTCTATTACTTTACCTCTTGACCTGTATGAACAAGTTGACCAAGATGCAAAGGGTGAGAGTATCTCTAAAAATGCTATGATTATCAGAGCATTAAAACACTTCTATAACCTGTAAGCTTCTTTTTGTAAGGTGCAACTTTTGCACCTTACTTCTATTTTTACTTATTTCAATCTTATTCTAACTGACTCTTCGTGTGCTGTTAACCCTTCTGTGTTTGCTATTAAAGCACAAGCTTCACCTATTTCATTTAATCCCTCTTTTGTCATAGAGATAATAGACGACTTTTTCAAAAAGTGGTCTACACTTAGGGGAGAGTAAAATTTAGCTGTTCCACCTGTTGGTAGAGTATGGTTCGGTCCAGCTATATAATCACCTATTGGTTCAGGAGTATATTCACCTAAGAAAATAGCCCCTGCATGTTTAATTTTTGCTAACAACTCCATAGGATTTGCTGTTACTACTTCCAAGTGTTCAGGAGCAATTTTATTCATTAAATCAATCGCTTCATCCATTGTCTCTGCAATTATAATTGCCCCACGCTCTTCAATAGACTTTCTAGCTATCTCTTCACGTGACAAGGTTCCTAAAAACGCTTCAACTTTTGCTGCAACTTTTGGTGCTAAGGAAGCATCTGTTGTAATCAGTATAGAAGATGCCATCTCATCATGTTCTGCTTGTGAAAGTAAATCTATGGCTATGAAATCTTCACGTGCTGTACTGTCTGCCAAAATCCCTATTTCACTAGGTCCTGCTATCATGTCAATATTTACTTCACCATAAACCAATTTTTTAGCCGTTGCTACAAAGATATTCCCAGGTCCCGTAATAACATCTACTTTTGAAATCGTCTCTGTACCATAAGCCATCGCTCCAATAGCAGAGGCTCCACCTACTTTAAAAACTTTGGTAACTTTACAAAGGTGACAAGCTGCCAAAAGTAATTCATTGAGTTCATTATCAGGTGCAGGGGTACAGACCACTATCTCTTCAACTCCTGCAACAATAGCAGGGATAGCATTCATTAGTAACGAAGAGGGATAAGCAGCCTTTCCACCAGGAATGTAAAGTCCAGCAGAGTCAACAGCCGTCACTTTTTGCCCCAACATTGTTCCTGTTTTTTCAAAATCAAACCATGATTTTGGCATTAATTTTTGGTGATAATTTTCTATCCTGTCATATGCCAAGTGTAGAGCATCTCTTAACGAAGCATCTATATTATGATAAGCTTTTTCCATAGATTCAACAGTTACCTCTAAAGCCTTATCATCTATGGGCTCCCATCTATCAAACTTAACGATATGCCCTTTTAAAGCAGCGTTTCCATCTGTTTTAATCTCATCAAGTAGACCTTTTACAATAGTAGTAACACCATCTATATCCATCGCTCCACGTTTTAAAAGCTCATTAAATTCACTTTGAAAGTTTGCATCTTTTGTACTAAATATTTTCACCATATTTCCTTTTATACCTCATCAACATACTCTCATTTCCTATCAAGCCACCTTGATGTATGTAGAGTGTTGGTTTTTTTAAAATTTCTGGATTTTCTAACAGAGTCAGCCATCCATGTGGGTCATAGAGCATATCAAACTCAATGCCCATCTCTTCACGTAATTTTAGCCAAATATTATAAGACTCTCTGTAAAGCTTTCCAAAGTGTCTTTTTTTAGAGGGTGTTAAAATTTTAGGATGAAAATTTTCATTCTCTTCCAACATTAAAAACTGTTTTTTCAAATACTCCACATCCCCCACACAAGGAACCGTATAAACACAACATTTAGGGGACATTGGTTTTGTTTCCAAAGGAAATGAAACCTGTGTCCCCGTAAAACCAAGCTCTAACTGACAAAAAGCCTTCTGCAAAAAAAGAGCCGTAGTCCCCGTACCCGAAGGCAAAAAAACATTCAATTCATCAATCCCCTGCTCCTCTTTCCACGTTAGTATCTCTTTGGCTAAAATCTCAATACCAAACTTTGCCTCTTTTTGTCGCCCACCCTCTTCTATAAACAACTCATTTTCTGTCGGGAGGGGGGCATCTTGTCTCACATGAATTTGCATTCCATTTTTTAGAGCATATTTATAATTTCCATGAGGGTTTTCTTCTAAATAAGAGGATAGATGGTCAATATAGTAGTCAAATTTCCACCCTTTCATTTTTGCCAAAACAGAGAGAGAGTACATAGCATTAGACTGACTAGAACCATAAGAGATAACTTTTTCTATTTGATGAAACTCATTTTCTAAAAAATAGTAAAACTTTCGTGCCTTATTGCCCGAAAACTCTTTTGATAATAAATCATCACGTTTTATATATATATTATGATTGTTAAATAACTTTTCTTCAGTAGAAGAGTTAATAATTTTGTTAGCAGAGATATTCATAAGACATTATACATCTTCTCCACTGAACATTAATGACATATTGACATATATCAATATCTTTTTAGCAACCATACTCTATACTTATGCTTAATTATTTAAAGGATAAATATATGATAATTTCAAGCTATATGAGAACCGAACACCGTGCCTGTGATGAGCTATTTTCTACAGCAGAAAAATCAGTAATAGATGGAAATTTTGAACAAGCAGAAGAGCAGTTTCTTCTTTTTGCAAACGATACATTAAGACACTTTAAAAAAGAAGAGGAGTCTCTTTTCCCTACCTTTGAAGAGCTTACAGGTAGCACAGAAGGTCCAACTCGTATTATGAAATTTGAACATGAACAAGTTCGTGGTCTCATAGGTAAAATGGCTGAAGCAGTAGAAAACAAAGACAGTGATGCCTACCTTTCACTAGCAGAGTCTATGATGATACTACTTCAACAGCACAACATGAAAGAGGAGCAGATGCTCTACGCTATGTGTGATAGAACCATTCCTCAAGATCTGAAAGAGTCCACACTTGAAGCCATGAAAGCCATAAAGCTTTAAGCCTAAAATGCAGAAAATCCTACTTGATGCAAGGGAGATGGAACACCCTGAACCTTTGCAAATTTCACTGACGCATCTACGTACGATGAAAAATAATGAGTATCTCTATATGATAAATCTTAGAAAACCCATTCCTCTTCTTGAGATAGTTAAAGAGAAAGAGTTTTTTTATATTGCACATCAAGACAGTAAAGAGATTTGGCATATACTCATAACCAAGAACGCTACCTATAACTTAGAGGAGCTTTTAGATGTTTAGTCAAGGTGGGCTATCATTAGAACAAGCACCCCCTATCTCTGTAGTCATGAAATTTTTCATAACTGCATCCATATTTGGTCTGCTATTAGGTCTCTATCTTTTAGCAAATAGTAGTGGTTTACTGACTTATAGTACCTATGCCTACAAAGTTACTATCACCCACTTTTTAGCACTTGGTGTTATGGCTTCATTTATGCTAGGAGCCCTTTTTCAAATGCTTCCTGTTATAGCAGGGGTCGTTATTAAAATGCCAACTAAAAAATCAATGGTAGTTCATGTTCTCTTAATGGTAGGAGTATTTTTACAACTCTTTGCCTTTAACACTTCTATATCCTTACTCTACCTATTCTCAGCTATCATACTTGGTTCTGCTCTACTCCATGCAACCACAGTGATGATAAAAGAGTTAATCAAAGTTCAAGACCACTCCAGCTCATCAAAAGGAATGCTTCTTTCATTGAGTAGTTTTACTATAGCTATACTGTTTGGTATCTACTTACTCTTAACACTTGGTGGGTACATAAAAGGAGACTCTTTTGCACAAGTTAAAGAGGCTCACTACTCTTTTGCTCTATTTGGTTGGGTTGCACTACTTATTGTCTCTGTTTCGTTTCAAGTAGTTGAGATGTTTTACGTAACACCTAAATACCCAATTATGAGTAAATACCTTGTTACAACTATTGCCATGCTTCTTCTATTAAAGTTAATTGCTCTATTTATTAGCTTACCAACGGTTGGTATAGACCTCTTTTTGGCACTACTTTTTATAGTCTATGGAGTCATCACCCTAAACAGACTCTACAAACGAAAACGACCTACATCAGATGCTACTGTATGGTTTTGGCGTTTAGGTATGGGTCTACTCATTATCAGTATGACCATTACAGCTTTAGGTACCATAAGCTCTATAGATGAAGGTTTAAAAATGCTCTCTTACTTAGCCTTTATAGGTTTTGCACTGAGTATTGTTTTTGCCATGAACTACAAAATAGTCCCATTTTTAACATGGTTTCACCTCTCAAACCAAGGCTACATGGAAGCCCCAATGATGCATGATGTCATTCACCCTAAAAAAGCAAAGATTCATTTCTATATTCATGTCGCAATGCTACTGGCATGGTCACTGTACATACTCTTTAACCCACCTATGATAAGTATTTTAGCATCACTATTGGTAGTTCTATCATTTGGATGGTTGCTTTATCATCTTATTTTTGCAGTGAAGAAATATAACTATACGCAGAAACATACAGAGAAGATGGAGTGGTGATTTATATATGACCCGTAGGGGCAGACCGATGTCTCTGCCCTATATTTGTAAAATTTTAATTCCTATCCAAACAATTCAAATCGGAAAATGCTTGTTCTAAACGTTTAACAACAGAAGTTTCACCCTCTCGTAACCATTTTCTAGGGTCATAATACTTCTTATTTGGTTTATCTTCACCCTCTGGGTTACCTATTTGCCCTTGCAGATAAGCATGGTACTGAGCTGCATAAGCACGTACACCATCCCAGAAAGCCCACTGTGTATCGGTGTCAATATTCATCTTAACAACACCATACTCAATCCCCTCTCGTATCTCTTCAAGCGTCGAACCTGAACCTCCGTGGAAAACAAAATTAACTGGTTTTTCATCGGTGTTGAATTTCTCTTGAATGTACTTTTGAGAGTTGTCCAAAATGGTTGGAGTCAAGACAACATTTCCTGGTTTATAAACACCATGAACATTACCAAACGATGCTGCAATGGTAAACATAGGTGAAATCTTTAACAACTCTTCATAAGCATATGCAACCTCTTCGGGTTGGGTATAGAGTAGTGCATTGTCTACTTCTGTATTGTCTACACCATCCTCTTCTCCACCTGTTACACCAAGCTCAATTTCAAGAGTAATGCCAATTTTAGACATACGCTCTAAATAGGCTTTACAAGTAGCGATGTTCTCTTCTATTGGCTCCTCTGAAAGATCAATCATATGTGAAGAGAAAAGTGGCTTACCATACATTTCAAAATGTTTTTCACTGGCATCCAAAAGCTCATCAATCCATGGAAGAAGCTTTCTTGCTGCATGGTCTGTATGTAGAAGTACAGGTATACCATAAGCTTCTGCTACTGTATGAACATGCTGAGCCCCTGCAATGGTTCCAAGAACGGCTCTTTTGTCACTTGGCATTCCTTTACCAGCATAAAACTCTCCTCCACCGTTAGAGAACTGAATAATAACAGAAGAATTTACTTTAGAAGCAGCCTCTAATACAGCATTTACAGATGATGTTCCCACAACATTCACAGCAGGAATAGCAAAGCCCTCTTTTTTTGCTATTGAAAATAACTCTTGAACTTGACTTCCACTCAAAACACCACATGGTAGATTATCTAATACTTTATTACTCATTTAACTTTACCTTAAATATTTTTTGTTTATTTTACAATAATTTTTGCTGTTTTTCTCATTTTTTGACTTATATCTTTCAATTCTTTTTTAAATTGAAGAACTTTTAGAGTTTTTACAATATCTTGTTTTACATCTTTAAAAGGAGTAATTCCTTTCTCTTTTTTATCTTCTAAATAGATAACATGATAACCAAACTGCGTTAAAACAGGCTCTGTTGTTATGGTTCCTACTTCTAAACTAAATGCAGCATCTGAAAACTCTGGAACCATCTGCTCTTGAATAAACCAATCTAATTCACCACCATTTACAGCACTAGGACCCATAGATTTTGTTTTAGCCAATCTAATAAATGTCTCTTTAAGTGCTAATTTATTCATCATAAGTTCATCAATAATATCATTGGCTTGGGCTTTTGTCTTTACTAAAATATGTCGTACTTTTACAGAAGCATCTCTATAAAACTTATCTAAATTATTTTTATAATACTCTTTTGCTTCTTTATCAGATACTGTAATCTCTTCTGCTTTCTCTTTCATCCAATAGTCAACGAGTAACTTATCTTTAGCCTTCTCTAATGCTATTTGAAACTCTAAATTATTTTCTATATGAAGACGTTTTGCCTCTTCTGCAAAAAGTTTTCTATCTATCATCTGTTCCAATATAGATTTTTTTTCATCTTCACTTAAAAAGCTATAATGTGCTCCAGGAATATTTGCTATAACAAAATTATTTACATCTTTTTGACTAATCTCTTTACCATCAACCAGTGCAACGATTTCCGATGCCCATAGACTAAACGTACTAAATAAAAACATTAAAAGTGTAGTCTTAACTATGACCTTCATTTTTTACCTTATATATATATTAAATTCATAATAATTATAACATAATAAAGTAAATGGTTTCTAAACAGTTTCAACTACATTTAAGTCACTATATATACTATGCTAAATAAAAAAGATATTTATAACCATGGCAAGTAAAAAAATAAAAAAAGCAACAAAAAAAGAGATTGAGGCTATAAAAGCTCTCTTTTTAGAACACTACCCCGACTCTCTTACAGAGCTTAACTACAACAACCTCTATGAGCTACTCATTGCTGTTATGCTTTCGGCTCAGTGTACAGACAAACGCGTCAACATCATTAGCCCTGCTCTTTTTAAAGCCTACCCCGACCCCATCTCCCTTGCCAATGCAGAGTTAGATGACGTAAAAGCCCTTTTAAATACCTGTTCATTTTTTAACAACAAAGCAAAAAACCTCATCAAAATGGCTCAATCGGTTGTAGAAAACTACAATGGAGAGATTCCACTAGAACAAAAAGAGCTGGTCAAACTAGCAGGGGTAGGACAAAAAACAGCCAATGTAGTGATGATAGAGTTTACAGGTGCAAACCTCATGGCAGTTGATACCCACGTCTTTAGAGTAGCCCACCGTTTAGGTCTTTCAGATGATAAAACAGCCACAAAAACAGAAGAGACCTTAAGTAAAAAGTTCAAAACAGATTTACACTTACTCCATCAAGCCATGGTGCTTTTTGGACGATACA
>JALUMR010000009.1:766-4508 GCA_027055805.1 Campylobacteraceae bacterium | reverse complement strand
CAGCAACGGTAACTATTACAGTGACTGATGTACCTGAACCAAATACGGCACCAGTAGCAACAGCACAAGCAGTAACGGTAGATGAAGATACAACAGACAATGCCATTACGTTAGCAGGAACCGATGCAGATGGAGATAGATTAACCTATGCGATTGCAACTCAACCAGCACATGGAACATTAACCCTCAATGGAGCTGTCGCAAAATATACACCAACAGCTAACTATGCAGGAGCTGATAGTTTTACCTTTACAGTGAATGATGGAACCATAGATTCAGCACTAGCAACAGTAAGCATTACGGTAAAAGATGTTGCAGAGCCAGTATTATTACCAATCTTAGCAGATGCCCCAGCACAAACTTATACAAAAGATTCTGCTATTACAGCATTAACATTTGAAAACACAGGTGGAGTCATAACATCATGTAGTTCAGAACCAACATTACCAACAGGATTGGTAGTTGCAGTTAACAACAATACATGTGAGATTACAGGAACACCAACAGAAGTAACTTCTCCAGTAGAATATACAATTACAGGAACCAATGCAACAGGAGATGATACAGCGACAGTTACTATTGAAGTGAAAGATTCTCAAAATGTAAACTCAGTAGATTCACAAATACAAGACATACTAGATGCTCATAATAAAGAACGAGCAGAAGTAGGAATTACAACAGACCTTGTATGGGATGATTCAATAGCTGATGCAGCACAAGCATATGCAGATGTATTAGCCCAAAGTGGTGAGTTTAAACATGATCCAAAGAATTATGATGGAGATTTTGCTGACTGGACAGGTGAAAATTTATATGTTACTAGTAGTTCAACAGCACCAAACTTAACCGATGCAGTTGCAGCATGGGCTGCTGAAAAAGCTGATTATACCTATGGAAAGGTTGGAGATGATGCTACTTGTACAGCAGGTAAATCATGTGGTCACTATACTCAAATCATTTGGGAAGAAACAACTAGAGTTGGTTGTGGTATAGCTCAATACACAACAGGTAAATGGAAGAATGGACATGTAGTTGTTTGTAAATATAAAATACCAGGAAACTTTACTGGTAAAACACCTTATTAATTTTGCTAAAGTAGCATAGGTGATTTCATCTGTGCTTTTAACTTGTTGACTCAGTTACGCCTACATCCGTAGGCGTAATTATTTTTGTTGTGTGATAGTTGTATCACAAAATAAAGATAAAGGAAATAGAAATGAAAAGAAGATTTGGGTTAGTTGTAGTAATGCTACTCCTAGTAGGATGTGGGGACGCATCGACAAGTAAAGTAAAAGAGAGTGTTTCTCCAAAGACGTTTAAAGTAGCTATAGATAATAGTGTTCACGAAGCCAGTGGAGAGTTTAATAACTACAAAGTAGTAGTTTATACCAATGGAGAAGTAGATGATAAACCATCACAATCAAGTAAAGCTATATATGGAAAAATCAATGGAAAAAATACAGCATCATTGTTAACAATTAACAGTAACTACAGTGATGGAGATGTATTTAAAGTAAAAGTATATAAAGATGGTAAGTTGGTAGGAGAGAGTAACGAAAAAGTATTAACAGGTGATACTTTAGAGTTTAGTAGTATAGAAATATAAAATCTTAAGAGGAGAATAAAAATGAAGAAATTTATGATGATAGTAATAGGGTTATTGCTGAGTTTTCAAATGTTACAAGCAAATCAGATAGAAAAAACTGTTGTGTTAAATGCAGGATATAACGCAGTACAGTTTGATGCCAATGTAACATTGGAAGAGTTAAAACGTAAAATAGGGGCAGAAAACCTTTTAAATATACAAGGAGCAGGACAAGGCTCAACATATAAAAAACAATATGTAGATGATGGTTTAGAGTTTTTAAATAGTTTTACTCAAACAGAAGCAGGAAAAGCATTTTGGTTTAAAGTTGTAGAAGATGTAAACTTTACATATATGGCTGATAAGCAAGTTAACAATAAAGTTATTGCTTTAGGAGAAGGTTGGAGTTTTATAGGTGCTATGCTTCCTTTGACTTTAGAAGAGATGAAAAGTCAGTTAGGAGAAGATAATCTACTTATTATTCAAGGAGCAGGACAAGGGTCAACGTATAAGAAAGAGTATGTAGATAATGGAACACCTTTTTTAAATAGTTTTACAGCCTTTGAAGTAGGAAAAGGTTATTGGGTGAAAGTTGCATCTCCAAAAACATTGAGTTTTGTTTTTGATTTAAATAAGATAGTAAAAGATAAAACAGGTAACAGTGTAGAGGTAACTAGAACTATAGGTGGTGAAGACTATACCATTAGAGTTTATACCGACAAAGCACCAGTAACAGTAGAAGGAAAACAGCAAAGAGCAGTATTAGAAAAATTAATAACAAATATAGTACGAGTTGAAGTGAATGGTGAGATAGTAGAGCTTAATATTGGTGATTACCCTGCAGGTACTAAAGTTCAAGTTCAAGTATTTGATACTAGTGGTTCTCAGGTGGCTAGAACTAATATAGTTGAACTTTCTCCAATTATGCAGTTTTCTGCTATTACTATAGATGAACCTAAACAACCAGCATTACCTTCATTGGTAAATTTTTCATTGCAAACTTATAAAAGAGATAAGGCTATTTCACCATTAGTATTTTTAAATTTAGGTGGAGCAATAGAATCTTGTTCTGTAGCACCAACATTACCAACAGGATTAACTCTTGGAATACATAATGATACATGTGAGATTACAGGAACACCAATAGAAGTAACTTCTTTAGTTGAATATACTATAACAGGAACTAATGTAACAGGGAATAATACAGCAACAGTTAGTATAAAGGTTCAATCAGATAATGGTACAGGAAGTAGCCTAGAGTTCACAAACCGAGCAGAGCTAGAAGAGATAAAGAAAGTAGCTACCTTTTCTATGCATAAATTTTTAAGAGTAAATGAAAATGTAAAATTTGAGATAGTAGAAGGATTAGATGGACAATTCTTTGAAATTGAATCTATGCTGGAAGGAGAGGCTGACCTTAGAGTTAACAATTCAGAAATTATGGGTTATGAACCAACTTACAGTAACCCAGAAGATGAGAATCAAGACAATATATATGAGGTTAAAGTAAGAGCGACCAACCAGCAAACAGGTGACAGTACAGAAGTGATAGTTAAGTTTGAACTGATTAGTCATGATGTGAGTATATTAGGAGAGGGAAGTATTTCAGAAAGAGCAATAGTGGGTGCTAGTGTTGTTGTTGATGATAGATATACTAATCACTTATTTTCTATTGATAAAGGAGATGATATTACCATCAGTAGTATCACTTTAGAAGGAGAAGGTTCGGAAGACTTTAGAGTTGAAGGAACAAATATTAAAGTGGTCAATGGTTTAAATGCGACAGATAAAGATACATATAACTTAGAGTTGGTTGTCAAGGATAGTGTAGGAAAAACTTCACGAAATGCTGTAGTGATTCATGTTATTGCAGATGATGGTACAGGAAGTAGCCTAGAGTTCACAAACCGAGCAGAGCTAGAAGAGATAAAGAAAGTAGCTACCTTTTCTATGCATAAATCTTTAAGAGTAAATGAAAATGTAAAATTTGAGATAGTAGAAGGATTAGATGGACAATTCTTTGAAATTGCATCTATGCTGGAAGGAGAGGCTGACCTTAGAGTTAACAATTCAGAAATTATGGGTTATGAACCAACTTACAGTAACCCAGAAGATGAGAATCAAGACAATATATATGAGGTTAAAGTAAGAGCGACC
>JALUMR010000009.1:0-666 GCA_027055805.1 Campylobacteraceae bacterium | reverse complement strand
TTACCATCAGTAGTATCACTTTAGAAGGAGAAGGTTCGGAAGACTTTAGAGTTGAAGGAACAAATATTAAAGTGGTCAATGGTTTAAATGCGACAGATAAAGATACATATAACTTAGAGTTGGTTGTAACGGATAGTGCTGGAGCTACTTCACGAAATGCTGTAGTGATTCATGTTATTGCAGATACAAGTAGTTAAGGTGGCATGAATTTTACAAATTGAATAGCTTTAATGATATTCTTTATACAATAAATGGGTAAACTTCCATGAGAGTATGAGCTAGGAGCTAAGGGGTCTGAGCTAAGGGGTCTGACCCTAAATAGATAACTAAACTTAATATACACTTTATTTAAAAAATGATAGACTCCTATTTCATTAGAAAAAAGGAGTCTATCATCCCAAGAAAACAACGAATAACCTACAAAGGTATCTACCATGTTATCAATCGTGGTGTAGCTAAACGGAAGAGGTGGTCGTGTCACAAATACAAAGTAATTTTCACTCGTTTCCAATTTGTTCTTGGGGGGAACGCATACGAGATGGGACTGTAATAAATTCTGTGTCAACACCTAAATCGTTGGTCAAATTATATCACAGTTCTACAAATCTAAAGCCCCCTTCAATCTCTCCTTAAAATGAATATTGAGCTGAGAGATTGTAAGACTCC
>JALUMR010000008.1 GCA_027055805.1 Campylobacteraceae bacterium | reverse complement strand
TCAAATAGACGTTTGTTTTGTTTTCTTATATTTAGTTGTTAAAGACCACTTAAAAACCTCGGTGACTTTCTTGACTTAAACTCTAAGTCGTCCCCAATGTTCTTGGACGCGTATTATAGAGAAATCATTGAGGGATGTCAAGGGTTTTTTGAAATTTATTAAAAAATTTTCAAATTTTATGTTACAAAATAATTCACTTACTATATAAAGGCTTTTTTATGTATCTCTTTGATAACACTCTTTAAATCTTTATCTTCCATATTTATAACAATATCAGCAACTTTCTTATAAGCCTTTTCTCTATCTTTATATAACTTCTTCGCTTTTTTAGGTTCTGAGAAAAGTGGACGCTTTTTTAATTTAGCTTTTGAGTTCTCAGCTGTAGAGAGTCGATTATATATCCAATCATAAGAGGCATCTAGTAAAACAACCGTACCTAACTTTTTTAAGTTATTTACATTATAAAATCCACCACCACAAGAGATAAGTGTATTGTCAACTGAGTGTTCAATCCAATCTGCACACTCCTGCTCTAAAGCACGAAAATACTTCTCTCCCTCTTTTTCAAAAATAGTTTTAATTTTTCTATTTGCTTTAGATTCAATTAAATCATCTGTATCTATATTAAAACATTTATATTTTTCTGTATAAGCTCTTGCCGTTGTTCCTTTACCCACACCCATAAAACCTATAAGAATAATATTCTTCTTCATCTCTTGCCTTTTTATACTTAATTTAGTAAATTATACTAAATTTTACTACAGACTTTCGATATTCCCAACAACTCTTCCAACAATTTCAACCTCATCAGGTGTAATCATTTCAGGACTATAGGCTTTATTATCAGAAATTAACTCAATCATCCCATCAGCACGTTGTCTAATACGTTTTATAAAAAGTCCTGCTGTAGTTGAAGCAACAAAAATACCATCTTTATTTATATTTGTTTGATTTCTGTCAATAAATACAATTGAGCCATCTTGAAGTGTAGGTTCCATCGACTCACCATCAACGTTAATTGCTTCTAAAACTTCATTTGATGACGCTGTAATATTACTCATAATGGTCTTGTCAATAGAAAGCACTTCATAATCATCATCAAAGTTAAATGCCCCACCCCCTGCACTTGCTCTTATATCTGCAAAGTAGTGTACCTGAAAAAATCTATCTGTCTCTTCAGCTAACATCTCTATAGCTTGGTCAAAAAAGAGCCAATTGATACTTAACTTCTTATTTGCACAATACTCTAGTATCTCTTTAAAAGGAATGGAATTTCTCTTTTTCATTGTAGCAAACGTTGTTTGTGGAATTGCCAAAGCATCAGCCACATCTTTGTCAAATACCTTTTTACCCTTTTTTTCTAAAGCAATTATCTCTTTTATTTTTTTTATTACATTTTTCAAATCATACATTTTTTAACCTTTTTATTATTTTTGTCAAATTATATGACAATTTGACATATTTTTAGCTTAACTAAGAAAAAAAGATTATAATTTGGAATATTTATAATAAAAAGGATTTTAAATGAATGCGAAAACGAATAAGAGAGTATTAAACGAAGCAATCAATAGTGGTTGTAAAACAGTTGCAGAGTTGGCACTTTATCTAAAGATGCGTACCAACATAAAAAACTTATCTAAAAAAGTTTAATCTACAAGAAGTATTTTAACTTTATCTCCTGCATATTTAGGTTCATCTTCTTCAGAGGTTACTAAAAGAGCAGTTGAGCCTAACATATTAGTTAATATTGCAGAAGTTCCTGACTTTTTACCATCAAAATCTATAAAATATTGACCATGCTCTAAACTATAGTGACAAGCTGTAAACTCCTCTTTTTTAATACGTTTATTAAATGGTACTTTCAATGTTGCTTCAACCATTCGTAAAGAAGATGAAGTATTTTGTAATTTAGCAATTAAAGGAACCATATAAAGCAGGGCTGTCACCGTTGAAGAGTAAGCAAATCCAGGTAGTCCAATAATAAACTTATCGTCATTTCGTGCCACCATAATATGTTGCCCAGGTTTTACACGAACCCCTTTAAACAACACTTCACAGCCAAGCTCGACAATAACATCTTTAACAAAATCAAAGTCTCCAACACTCACCCCACCTGTAGTAACAACAATATCACTTTGCTCCAATGCAGAGGCAACATGCTTTAAGATATTATCTTTATCATCAGCAATACACCCCAACTGCATTGGTTCACCATCATACTTTTTAACCAATGCCTCTAAAATATAGTTATTTGAGCTTCGTATCTGTGAATTTGAAGTTTGAGATTCACCCAACTCTAACAGTTCTGAACCTGTAGATAAAATAGCCACTCTAGGCTTCTCATAAACTAGAGGTGAAACTATATTTAGACTTGCCATAACTCCAATATCTGCAAAGTTTATCTTTGTTCCCTCAGAAATTAGCTTTTGCCCTTTTTCATAATTCTCACCCACTGCTCGAACAGAAAAGCCATAAGGAACTTCTTCATTAATGACAATCTCATCACCCTCAACCGTTACATTCTCAATAGGAATAAGTGTATCTGCCCCTTTTGGCATAAGCGAACCTGTAAATGTTTTAATACACTGCCCACCAATTACCTCATCGACCAAATCAGCACCTGCTGGATTAATACTAGAGATTTTTAAGCGTTTTAACGGTTGGTCTTCATGTTTAATAGCATATCCATCCATCGCAGAGGTTGGGAACTCTGGTGAGTTATGGTCAGCAACAATATCTTGAGCTAATATATACCCTAAAGTATCAGTTAGATATTTTTTAGATTTTTTATAGTTTCTAATCTCTATATCATTAAGAATTTCCATTGATTTGTCGAAGTGAATAAATGCCATTCTATTTTTTCCTTTTTTACTATATGTTTTACTCGTTCCCAACGTCCTCGTTGGGAATGCATATTGGAATTTAATATTTACAAAAAATATTTGTTTAATAAAACAACTCTTATGCATTCCCACCGAGACGGTGGGAACGAGATTAAGAGTATTTTATTACGATAACAATCCACTACCACTCATTGGAGTACTTCTATCTTCTGCGTAAATTCGTTTCCCATCTTTAACATCATACTTCCAAATAGGAGCATTAGCTTTAAAGTCCTCAACAAACTCATCAATAAGCTCTAATGCTACACGTCGTTTTGGTGAAAAGACAGCCGAAATATACGAAGAGGTATGAACAGGTACATCACCAATAGCATGAGCCATCTTTACCTTTGCCCCTAACTCTTCAGCTCTTTTTACCCAATTTTGAAACCACTGTTCTAAAATTGGCTCATAAATATCAAAACTTAACGCTTCAATCCCATCTTCTGCACGAATTGTTCCTACAAAAGGGATATAAGCTCCATAGTTAGAGTTTTTCTCTTCATTTAACCATTTTGAAAAGATGGTCTCTACATCAAGTGAACCATGGTATAACTCCATCTTAACCTCCACACACAGGAGGTAATATTGAAATTTTATCTCCCGATTTTAATACCATGCTTAAATCTGCTGTCATTTGGTCATTTACAGCTACGGCACACTTCTCTAACCATGGAGCAATTGTATCAATATTTTGTAACTGTGTTGCTACCTCTGCTAATGTTTTTGCCTCTAGTTCTAATACCTCTTGTGATATTGGTCCTAGAAATTCTACTCTTACCATTTTATCTCTCCCTCTTTATATTATGCATTCCCACCGAGACGGTAGGAACGAGCCTAACAAGTTTATTAATCGGCTTGATATTATGCGTTTTAGACAAAGTGTATCCATCGACGCTAGTCGACGCTTTGCGTTTACACTTTGTCTAAAACGCATAACATTAAGCCACTGTTAGGTGATTATAAAAGTTGTTTGATATAATCATGCTTAATTTTTTTATGAAAGAGATGAACTGTGAAATTTGGCTCTATTAGCTACCTTAACCTCCTACCCTTTCAAGTCTTTTTAAAACGTTATCTTCGTGACTCTGGTTTAAAAAAAGGATTAGCCTACCGAAAAAATGTCCCAAGTCAAATCAATAAAGCTCTACACAAACGCCAAATTGATGCAGGGTTTATCTCTAGCATAGAATCAAAAAGATACAACTGCACCGATTTAGGAATTATTGCTAATAAGGCTGTCTACTCTGTATTTGTACTAGAGGGAGAAAACAGAAATGACCATGAATCTGCCTCATCTAACCGTTTAGCCAAAGTTTTAAACCTAAAAGGAGAGGTTCTTATTGGAGATAAAGCACTTGTCTACTACCTCAATGGTGGAAATGGCATAGACCTAGCCACCCAATGGTACAAAGAGACAAATCTACCTTTTGTCTTTGCACGTCTATGTTACACTTGTCATGGTAAAACTGTAGAGAAAATAGCAAAAAAGTTTAGTAAACAACCAATAAAAATACCCCAATACATTTTAAAACGTGAAGCTCACAAAAGAGGCATAACTCCAAAGCAACTACAATGGTATTTAAAGCACATTGAGTATAATATGTGTCATAAAGCTAAAAAATC
>JALUMR010000007.1 GCA_027055805.1 Campylobacteraceae bacterium | reverse complement strand
ATTCTGTATCAGCATTAAATCCATGGTGGATGTTAGTTGGAATGTTCTTTATCTCAATCTTAGGTGCTCTCTTTGCAAGAAGAGAGTTTGAAGAGGTTAAGTAAGAGCTTTTACTTTTGAAGCTTTTTTTAAAAAAAGCTTCAAAGATTTTTTAGATTTATAATTCATCTTATACTCAATATGCTCCAGGTACCATAGGAGCTGTTTGGGTGTAATATCTCTTTTTTTTGACTCTTTTTTTAAGATATATTGAGGTACTTTATGAGGCGTATGCATAAACTTTTTAGCCATTTTTTTAATAGATTTTCCGTAACAGTTGTAACAGAGTCTAGCAAAAACAAAAGGTAAATTGGTCTCTTTGTACCACTTTGTAGCCAAATCAATACCCTCTCCACCATTTAAATAGTAGGTTAAAGCTTTATCTCCAATGAGAACTTCCCCTTTTAATTTTAAAATTTTTGCCAAACGATTAGAAGTGGCTGATTCATTGTCTATTTTATCTTCTCCTTCTATAACAAAAACAGAGTATACAGCCTTATTTGCAATAATTCCTAAATCTGTACAGTGATAGTTGGATGATTCTATACTAGAGATAAATGCTCCATTAATATGTCGTGACTTAAGCGCTTTATTGATTTGACTAGGGACATTTTTTCTATAGTTTAGTGCCATTTTGGTACCTGAATGTCTAATGTAACGCTTCATAAAAACTTGAAAAGGTAAAAGATTGAGGTAGCTAATGGAACCAAATATCACACTTATACTCCTGAATGAATAATTTAAGCATGATTATATCAAACAACTTTTATAATCGAAACAATTTTTAGAAAAAGGTATTAGAAATGGTTATAGTGGAATTTTTAGGTCCCATCGGTGAAGAGTCATTAGAGTTAGAGGCTAAAACACTTCATGATGTAGCAGAGCAATTACAAAAAATAGATACCATAAGTGCATGGTTAGATAAATGTGCCGTAGCTGTTAATGACCAAATGACAAGTGATTTATCTATGGAACTCAAAAGTGGTGATAGAGTTTCTATTTTACCTCCTGTATGTGGGGGCTAAGATGGAGTTATATAATGGTTCATTGGATGTAGAGCAAATCTTTTCAAAGTGGTTACATGAAGAGGCAGAGTCCAACTATGGAGCTTATATTCCCTTTGTAGGAACCATTCGAGCAGAAGATGGTATTGAAGCATTAAGTTTTGATATTTATGAACCAGTTTTAGAGGCATGGTTTAATTCTTGGGTTGAAAAAGCAGAGAAGTTGGGAGCCAAAGTAAAAATGGCACATGCTATTGGTGATGTCCCAGTGCATACTTCCTCTTACATTTCAGCTGTTTTTTCACCAAAAAGAAGAGTAGCATTAGAACTTATAGATGAGTTTGTAGAAGATTTTAAAGCCAATGCTCCTATTTGGAAATATGATGTAAAAGAGGGAAAAAGAATTTATGCAGAAGATAGAAGTACCCCTATGAGTGGTAGTGGACTATTGGCATAATATAATTTAAATAAGGAAAAATAAAATGGCATTTATGCACTTTGATGAGTCTATAGATAGTATTAAAAATATCGAGATAAAAAGTTATAAAACACATAAAAAATATTTAACAGATTGTTTGGGGTATGTTTTAGCAGAAGATATTATTGCTAACCACAATTCACCAGATTTTCCCACATCTGCTATGGATGGTTATGCAGTCAAACATGAAGATTTAGCTCTAGGCAGATTAAAAATTTCTAGTATCAATCCAGCAGGTGCTGATTTGGTAGATGAAGTTATTGGTGGGCAGTGTATTAAAACCTTTACAGGTTCACTTATGCCTAAAGGAGCAGATACCTTAATTCCTATAGAGAATGTAACAGTAGAAGGTGATGAGATTGTTATTAATGAAGAGGTTCCTTTTGGGTTTTCAGTAAGAGCAATAGGTGAAAATTATGCCAAGGGACAAAAACTTATAGAAGTAGGGACTAAAATAGGCTTTGCAGATATAGGTGTTATGGCAAGTCTAAATGTTGTCTCTCCTTTGGTCTATGAAAAACCTAGAGTGGCTATCTTGTCAACAGGTTCAGAACTTCTTGAACTAGGAGAAGCTCAAAAATCTGATGCTCAAATACGTAGTTCAAATAACTATATTTTAGAGGCAATAGTAAAAAAATATGATGGAGAACCTCTGCAGTTAGGATGTATATCGGATGATAAAGAGAGTATTTTATCAGCTGTTGATAAGGCATTAATGCAAAGTGATATCGTCGTAACCACAGGTGGTGTATCGGTAGGTGATTTTGATTTTGTAAAAGATGTTATTGTTGAACTAGGTTGCGAAGTACTCTTTAAAGGAGTGCGTGTAAAACCTGGACAACATATTATGGTAGCAAAAAAAGATGATAAGTTCATTGTGGGACTACCAGGGTTTGCCTACTCTTCTACAGTAACAGCTCTGCTCTATATGGTGCCTCTAATAGCTAAACTTCAAAAAGGTACATCATCTTCACTACGTATAGTTGAAGCAACACTTCGTTCACCTTTTAATAAACGTATTAAGAAGGCAGAATTTACAGCTTGTAACTATAGTTTAGAAGAGGGAAGTTATTTTGTTGATTTTGATGGTAAGAAATCTGGTTCTTCTGCTATTTTAACCAATATGTTGGGTTCAACTGCTCTTTTGGTCACTTCAGAAGAAGATACGCCTAAAGTAATAGGTGACAAGGTTAAAATTCTTCTTATTGACTAACCTTAACAGTTTGCATATTGGTACGCACTCTTAAATAGAGTGCCAATTCTGCAGCTGTTTTACACCCTGAGTTAATAGCTTCATTCAATATTTTTTTACTTGTTGTTACATTCATTTCAAATCCTTTTTTAGTAAAATATTTCAAATTATACATGTATTATATATTTTAAGTATAAAATATGGCATATTGTCATATAATTTGCAAGGTAGATTAGAAAAGGATTTAAAATGTATGATTTTAAGAAAGTAATTATTAAGTTGAAAGATATTCTTGCAGAAGATATAAGCAATAAAAAAGTATTTGATAAAGATGTTGCAGATGCTTTGGCAATACCTCAAACAACCTTTGCAACCATGAAGAAAAGAAATTCTATACCTTTTAAAGAGATTATGGAGTTTTGTGCTACAAAAAAGTTGAGTATCAATTGGCTCTTTTTTGACCAAGCCATAGATATGTTGGCAGAAGAGACAGAAAAATTTTTTCAAATTCATTATTTTGCAGATGTTAGAGCGAGTGCAGGTGGTGGAGCATTTACATTTGATGAAAATTATGAAGTACTAACTGTTGATAAAAAAATATTGAATAATATAGTTAGTTCTACCAATCAGGATATAGAGGCTATAAATGTAGATGGTGATTCTATGGAACCAACACTGCAAGATGGCTCAATAGTCTTTATAGATAGAGAGCAGACAAATATTTCAAAAGATGGTATCTATATTGCTTCAACCAATGTAGGACTATTTATAAAACGTATTAGACAAAGAGCAGATGGAATGATAGAACTTATCTCTGATAATAAAGTATATACTCCAGAAGTTATGTTACCCGAAGAGATTAAAATAGTAGGACGAGTTGTTGGAAATATTGAGAGTTTGTAATAAAAATTAAGTATAATAAATGCAAAATAATAAAGGAAAAAAATGTCAGATAATATAAAAACATTAGATCAGAGAATAGATAGAATATATAAAATGGCTAAAGACCATTTTGGAGAAGTACGTTTTGTAGGAATAAAAAGACATACAAAAATAGGTTGGGTCGCAAAAATTCAGTTTGATGAGTTTGAATCATTGGTGGCAGAAGGTGAAGATGCAATAGATGCTCTTAAAAAACTAAGAAAACGTGTTAAGAAAATTATAGATAGATACAATATGGTGTAATATGAAAAAAAATAATATTATTCTTATTGGATTTATGGGTATAGGTAAGGGAACAACTGCTAGAGCTTATGCAGAAAAGTATAAATGTTTTATTATAGATACTGATGATTTAATAGAATCTAAAGAGAATCAAAAAATTAAAAATATTTTTGATGAAAAAGGTGAAAAGTATTTTAGAAAATTAGAACAAGAGTGTGCAGACTGGATAGTCTCTTCAGTTGATAATACATTTATCTCTTGTGGTGGTGGATTTTATAATGTAAAAAATCTTAACAAGTTAGGAACAGTAATATTATTAGATGCTTCATACGATTGGATTTATAATCGTCTTTCAACAGCAGAAAACTCAAAAGCAAAATTAAAAAAACGACCACTCTTCTCAGAACCTAAAAAAGCAAAGAAACTTTATAAAGAGAGAGAAAAAGCATATAAGAAAATTGCTGATGTTATCATAGATGTAGAGAATAGAGATATGAAGAGTATAATAAAAGAAATACATAAACACTCTTATATATAGTAAGTAAAAGTATAGAAAAGAGAAAAACAAAAGAATTTAAAAAGAATTCACAAAAACCCTTGACATCAAAGACTGATTTGTCTATAATACGCGTCCAAGAACACAGAGACCTAACAGAGTTTGTTAGAGAGAGTTCGAGGAAGTAAGAAAGTGATCTTTAAC
>JALUMR010000006.1 GCA_027055805.1 Campylobacteraceae bacterium | reverse complement strand
ATGAAAAAAAGACTATTTTTATCTGCCCCTCACATGGGTGGAAATGAACTAAAATATATAAACAAAGTTTTTGAAAGTAACTACATAGCACCTTTAGGTGAATATGTTAATAAATTTGAAGAGAGTATTAAAGAGTATACAAGTAGCAAAAATGCTTTGGCTGTAAACTCTGCAACTTCTGCACTGCATTTGGCACTTAGAATTTTAGGTATAAAAGAGGGAGACGATGTATTGGCTTCTACTTTTACTTTTATAGGTTCGGTTTCTGCCATACTTTACCAAAAAGCAAACCCAGTGTTTATTGACAGTGACAAAGCGTCTTGGAACATCTCTCCCCTACTCTTAAATGACTACTTAGACAAATGTGAAAAAAAGCCTAAAGCATTAATATTAACGCATCTTTACGGAATGAGTGCTGACATAGAGAAGATTACAGCTATTTGTAAAAAACATGACATTTATCTTATAGAAGATGCTGCTGAATCACTAGGAGCTACCTTTAATGGTAAACATACAGGAACCTTTGGGGTCTTTGGAGTTTACTCGTTTAATGGTAATAAAATTCTTACTACCAGTGGTGGTGGTATGTTGGTTTCTAAAAATGAAGAGCATATTAAAAAAGCCATGTTCTACAGTACTCAAGCACGAGAAGAAGAGATATATTACGAGCATGTAGAGTATGGCTACAACTACCGTATGTCTAATGTTTTGGCTGCCATTGGTGTGGCACAAATGGAAGTCATAGAAGAGAGAGTAGCAAAAAAGAGAGAGATTTTTAACTGGTACAAAGAGTTTTTAGAAGAGATAGAAGAGATAAACTTTATGCCAGAACTTAAAGGAAGCCGTGGAAACAGATGGCTTACAGCACTTACTTTTGAGCATACTGATTACAATAGAGTTATGCAAGCATTAAATGAGATAAATGTAGAGTCAAGACCTTTATGGAAGCCTATGCATATGCAACCTCTTTTTAAAGATGCTAAAAGCCATCTCGATGGGACGAGTGAAGCTCTATTTAACCATGGTCTCTGTGTAGCCAGTAGTACCATTATGACAAAAAATGATGTAGCCTATATTTGTAACATCATCAAAGAATCATTGGTATAAGTTGAGATTATGAGAAATATTTTAGTTATTAGTCTATTAACCCTTATTACATTTTCTTGGACTTTTTATCTTTTTCATCAACCATTTAATATTTATATTATCCTATTGGTTCTTGCTACTAGGTTACTAGCATCAAGATTTATTTTCAAAGATTACTCTATATCATGGGCTAAAATCTCTCCTAAAACTTTACTAATTAAAAGTGTTGTTTATGGTACTGCTTTTTTAGTTTCATTACCATTTTTATATACCATTATCCCTCTCTCTTTTTTAGTCTCTGAACTCTTTTTCTATCTCTTTTTAATTAATTTTTTTATGTACAGTTATTTCTTTTTTATCCATAGAAGCCAAATAGAAAAAACTCAAAAGGTTGTTATTTATGGAGCTGGGAAAGCAGGAATTCAAGTTAATGAAGAGTTTAAAGATAGTATTTATAGTGTAAAATACTTTATAGATGATGACCCCAAATTAAACCATAAAAGTATAGATAATATTCTCATAATATCTAAAACAGAAATCAAAGAAAAACTACTCAATAACCCTTGTGATTTACTGGTTATTGCTATGCCCAGTGCTGACCAAAAACGTATTCAACAAATTTATGAAAATTTAAATGGCTACTTCAAAGAGATACAAATACTACCTTCTATTGATGAGATTCTCAGAAATAGAGAGTTTACGCCTCAACTTAAAAATATTTCCCTAGAAGATTTACTAGCAAGACACCCAAAAGATTTGGATAAAGATAAAATATCTGAGTTTATAAAAAATAAAACCATTTTAGTCACAGGAGCTGGGGGGAGTATAGGGAGTGAAATAGTACGACAATGTGTCAAGTTTCAAGCTTCAAAAATACTATTACTCGACCACAGTGAATATAACCTTTATCAAATAGAGCAAGAAGTTGGTGGAGCAAATATTATTCCAATTATGCAATCAGTAGTCAATAAGTCTGATATAGAAAGAACATTTCATCAATATCAACCAGATATAGTTATACATGCTGCAGCCTATAAACATGTACCCCTTGTAGAAGCCAATATTAGTGAAGCCATTCAAAACAATATTATAGGAACAAAAAATGTTATTGATAGTGCTATTAAGTACAATGTAGAAAAAGTTGTTTTAATCTCAACCGATAAAGCTGTTCGTCCAACCAATGTGATGGGCACAACCAAACGTATTTGTGAACTTTATGCACAAAATGTAAACACTAACAATACAGATATTGTAGCTGTACGTTTTGGTAATGTTTTAGGGAGTAGTGGAAGTGTTATTCCTAAGTTCAAAAGTCAAATCGAAAAAGGGGAAAACATAACCGTTACACATCCAGATATTACACGATACTTTATGCTTATTCACGAGGCTTGTGAACTCGTACTTCAAGCAGGTGCCATTGCTACGGGAGGAGAGATATTTATACTTGATATGGGAGAACCAATTAAGATAGTAGATTTAGCAAAAAAAATGATTGAATTAAGTGATAAGAAAGATATTCAGATTCAATTTTGTGGTCTAAGACCTGGGGAAAAACTTTATGAAGAACTACTCATTAACGATAGCGATGCCACAACCAATTATGACTCTATAACTGTTGCTAAACCGACAAGTTACGATATAGATAAACTTAATAAAGACATCATAAACTTAATAAAATCAAAAGATAAGCTGAAAGCCTTAAAGCAAATTGTTCCAGAATTTAACCACCAATTAAATTAATAATTCCATTAAAATGTTATAATATTTTAAAGAGAGAGGATTATTTTATGAGAATATATTTAACTTTATGTCTAAGTACAACTTTGTTTGCTACAGGAGTAGAGTCTTTACCATCGTTTCAAGGTTTTAAAGGTGCTGTAAATACTCCAAATGCACAAATCTATAAAGAGGGAGAATTTGAGTTTTTATACTCAAATCAAATAGATAATTTATCTTCAATCAACTCTATTGACTTTAAAGAACATACCAATCAGAACAACTACTTCATCAATATGGGAATGCTTCCTAACCTTGACTTAAGTTTTAGGTATACCAATGGAAATGACACATTGACCAATAAAGATTTTCTAGAAGATAGAGTTCTTAGCTTCAAATACCAACTGCCCTTTATTCCTAAAGATCTATTTCAAATAGCTCTTGGAATGCAAGATGTGGGAGGAGGAGCATCACACATAAGTAGCAAATATGCTGTTGTCTCAAAAGAGTATAAAAATATTCGTGCAAGTGTAGGTTATGCCAAAGGAGACCATTCAAGTTCACTCAATGGAACTTTTGGAAGTGTTGAGTATCAACCCTTTGATTGGTTGAATATTGCAGGAGAGTATGACACACATGACTGGAATGCTGCTGTTAAAGGAAACTACTTAGCAACTATTGGTCGACAAAAAATAAATTTGGGTCTTATGGCAAAGAGTTCAGCAGAGAACAATGATGTCTATTTTGGTCTCTATGCCAACTTTCCATTTAACGATAAATCAAAATCATTAAAGATAAATAGTAAAAATATCCCTTCTACTGTATCAGAGTTAAAAAAATATGGCTTTTCAAATATATCTTATCATATAGAAAAAGATACTTTATATTTTGAATATGAAAATACACTTTATACTTATAGTGACATTGATGCCTTAGGGATGGTTTTAGGAACTTTAGCCATGAGTAATAAAGCTGAAAATATTGTTGTTGTTAGTAAAAAAAGCAATATAAAGCAACTCACTACCAAAGTCAATACAAAAGAGTATAAAGAGTTTTTAACAACGGGTAAATTTAAAAGTAACCTACTTCAGTTTTCTGGAATAACAACAAGTAAAGAGCTTGATGAATCACACTCTGATAGATTTAAACCTACACTAACTCTAAAACCTGCTTTTGTACTTGTAGATGGCTCTGAATATGCTTCCTTTGATTATACTCTTTCCATGCAAGCAGAGTTGTCTATGCGTTTAGCCAAAGGTACCATACTTAGTACCAGATACAATATTCCTCTAGCTATCTCAGATAACTTTGAAGAGGGAAAAGTATTTGACTATAGAAACAGAAACAAAACAACAGCAGAGATAGACCAAGTGCTACTCTCTCAATATTTTCAACTAGATTTACCCTATCGTTGGATTAGTTTGTTGCAAGTTGGACAGTTTGATAAAAAGCTAACGGGAGCCTCTTTTGAGAGTTCTATCAGTAGTTTAAATGGTAAGCATACCTTAATAGCAAAAGCCACACATCTTAAAGATGATATGTATAAAGATATGGATAGATATTATGAAGAGTACCGAGATGAACAACTCATCTCCTATAAGTACTATTTAGATGCTCTTAATTCAGATATAAAACTAACAGCTGGTAAATTTCTCTATGGAGACAGTGGAGCAATGCTCAGCCTACAAAGATTCTTTTCAGATACAACCGTACGGTTTGATATAGCTAAAATGGAACATCCATATAAAGGTGACCATACAGTAGGAAAACTAAGCCTTTCTATACCCTTTGGAACTACTCAAAAAGTCAAAACAAAATATTTAGATATTCAAGGTGATTACTTAAGTTACAATAGACGAAAAACCATCGTCTCAAAAGGAGAAGCAAGTTATGCTCAACCACTCCA
>JALUMR010000005.1:12833-16912 GCA_027055805.1 Campylobacteraceae bacterium | reverse complement strand
CCTATTATGAACGACGGCGAGACTTTTTAGAAGTATGTTTACTTCCATCGCCATTGGTTTGGGAATCGACTTTGCCGTTCATACATCTGAAAGAATGCAATCGTTAGAATCTAAAATGCTCTCTGCAAAAGAGCAAGTGTTTGCTCTCTATGAAAGCACAGGAAGAGCCTTGTTATTTAATGCGTTGGCATTGACGCTTGGTTTTGGAGTGTTGGTTACGAGTAAGGTTGTGCCTTTGATTAAATTTGGGTCTTTGGTGGCTGTGGCTATAAGTAGTAGTTTTGTGTTTAGTCTTTTGATTATTCCTGCTGTGATGGTGGTGATGAGGAGGAAATAATATTAAGTATCACTTACGATACTTTTGATACAATAGTATCATATTTGATACCTATGGAGATAAAAATGGAAGCTACTACCTATGAACTACTAAGAATATGACAAAAAAGTATGCAAATGCCCTATGAAGTGATTGCTCAAAAAGCAGATATTGGTATTGCAACGGTAAAACGATTTTTTTCAGGTGGGAATTCATCTATTTCTATTGTTGAGAGTATCGCTTCTGTTTTAGGTTCTAGCATTTCTATCTCATATCAAAACTCTGCTGAAAAACTTTTAGAGATGCAGATAGAAAAAAAGGCTTTACTTGTGGTTAATCGTGTTATGAAAACATCAGCACTAGAACAACAAAAGCCAAACAGTATGGCTTATGATACAATGCTTGAAAAGGCAAAAGAGCATATTTCTAAAATGCCAAAATCACAAATTTGGGCATGATAGAGTTTAACAAAGAGGATGAAACCCCTTTAGATGATATTTCTGGTCTAAAAATAAAAAACATCACAACAAGAGCAGAACTTGATGAGGTTGAAGCTGATAATATTCTTGATGCTTATCTGAAATACACCATAAGTCCTGAAAATCTAAAGGGCATTAAGTTTGATACTCTATTTTTACAACAACTTCACAGAGATATGTTTGGCAATGTTTGGTCTTGGGTAGGAGATTTTAGAACAACACAAACATCCATAGGTATTGAAGCCATTAATATCAGACAATCTCTCTATCAACTCATGGATGATTTATCTTTTTGGGAAACAGCTTGGGATTATCAAGATACTGCTACACGTTTACACTATAGCTTGGTTAAAATCCATCCTTTTTTAAATGGCAATGGTCGATGTGGGCGACTTTTTACTGATTTATGGTTGTTGTCTCAAAATTATGAGATGCTTGAATGGGGTAGTCGTGATATTAATCATGAAAATGAGAGCAGAAGGGAGTATATTGATGCTTTGAGAGCTGTGGATAATGGAGATTATGAACAGTTGGGTGGATTACACAGCTTATGGAGTTTAGGAATGACCCAAGTTCTAAGATAGCTAGACCTCGACAGTTGTATTTAGGAGAGTGATTTATGATATTTGTATTATTAATTATATATTATTAAAAAAACTTATCTTTATTCTTTATTTAAGTAAATAATCGTTATACTCATAATATCTAACAGATATTCAAAGGATTTTTATGAGAAAAAATATTACTACTTTACTAGCAATGGCTATAGTTACTACATCAGCGATGGCTGAAGATGTTTCGGCTTATCTTATTTCTGCATCTGCTCCACTTTCAGATGTACAGAGTAAGTTAGAATCAAATGGTTTTGATGTGTTGGCAACAACAAGAAATGTCATTACCATTACCAACCCTGAGCTTCAAGCTTCCAATACTTATGTAGCAACACTTCATGTTTATGTGGGTGGTTCAGATGTACGTGTACAAAATCCTGCTTATTTTGGAGCTGCTTATCTTCAAGATGCGTATACCAAAGGTCAGTTTAAAAATACAGTAGCTGCTTTAACCAAAGCACTTGGAAGCATGACTGGGTCTAAAGAGAAATTGGACTCTTCCGATATTGCTGATTATCATTTTATGATGAGTATGCCTTATTTTCAAGATGCAATTACGGTTGCAGAAGGTACTAATATTGATAAAAAGATAGCTGGAAATGCAGATATTGCCTATAGCTTATCTTTACCAAGTGGTGCCTTGCTCGTAGGACATAAACTAAATGCTTCTACCAATGGTTTTTTAAGTACACTTGGACAGACAGCAAACTCTCAAATACTTCCGTATGAGGCACTTGTCTATAGTAATAAAGTACTAATGATGAATCCTAAATATTATTTAGCACTCTCTTTGCCTCAGTTAACGATGGGTCAATTTATGAAGATTTCTTCTATACCTGCAGAGATTGAAACTGATATTAAAAAGGCGTATAAGTAATTTTTACTTATACCCATCTTCTCTTTATTTATTGTTCCCTTTATCTATATATATTTTAATTTTGCTATTATTTAGAGATTTATTTGAAAGTATATAAAGGTGTAATATGATAGTACAAAAAAATGAAGCAACAGAGATTACCGAACTATTAAAAGAGCTTTTTAAAACAAAAGGTTTTGAAATAGAGGAGTATGATGGATGGATTATACCAAATGGGTCTGATTATGCCATGCGAGGCTATTGGTACCCTGAAGCCACAGATAGTACAGGACAGCTAAGTATAGAGGTTTTTGTAAATTCTGAGCTAATAATGGTAGAGAGTTTTGCAGGAATGGGCGCGAGTGGCGTTGAACGACTTAAAGATGCGTTTGCTAGTTTTTTGCACCACTCTTTCCCTACTTTTTTATCTGCTGTTTGGGGTGTTGATTCTAAAGAGGTAAAAAAAGAGAGTTGGTCTGTGGGTTCTGAAAACTATAGTGCCTATATAGGGATGCAAGGTATTCTGAACTACGATAAAAAAACGCTAGTAATACCTGAAACTTATAACGAGAAAATAAAAGAGCTTATTGTTGCTGAACCTTTAGAGGGTGAGTTTCATTGGTTTAACATTTTTTATGCCAATTTGAATGGACTCGATACCTATGCTGAAATATCTAAAGACAATATAAAATGGAATGCAGGAGAAAAAGTACTCAAGTCAATGTCTTGGGTAAGATCTAACAACTATTATGTTGCACGTCAGTTTATAGTTTTGAAAAAAGATTAAAATATAATTTAACACTAAATTAACAAAATAACTCTATGATTATCTTATTATTATAATAGGAGTTTATAAATGAAAAAGAGTATCTATTTATCGTTGGTTGTTGTGGCTGTGCTTCATGGGGCAGAAGAGTTAGAGAGTATTGATGTTGTGGAAACAATCAATACAAAGATAGTAGAGAATGTAAGTGGAGAAGAGGTTAAGTCGGCTGACTTATCAGAGGCTTTAGCTAAGAAGATTCCAAGTATTTCACTTATTAGACGAAGTGGTATAGCCAATGATATTATTTTAAGAGGGCAGAAACGAGACAATATCAATGTAACTATAGATGGAGCAAAAGTTTGTGGTGCTTGTGTTAATCGCATGGATCCACCTCTTTCTCATGTGGTAACTCATGCTATTGATGAGGTTGAAGTACGAGAGGGTCCTTTTGATGTAGAGGAGTTTGGAACGCTTAGTGGTTCGGTAAAGGTAACAACTAAAAAACCCAGCAAAGAGCTAAGTGGTGAGTTGAATGTCAATGCAGGTTCTTTTGGATACAAAAAACTCTCAGGGACGTTGTCGGGTGGCTCTGACAAGGTACGGGTTCTTTTTACAGCTTCTTCTGAAAATGGGGGACAGTATGAAGATGGTGATGGTCATGACTTTGCAGAGCAGTTGGAAAATTATACAGCAGGAACATCAGTAGCTAAGTTTAACTATGCCCCTGAACATAAAGGGATGGATGCATTTGATAAAACCATGTATATGGGAAAAGTTTTTATAGATGTTGCTGACAATCAAGCGTTGAAACTTAGCTATACAGCCAACAGAAGTACCGATGTGCTTTACCCTTCAAGCAAGATGGACGCTGTTTATGATGACAGTGACATTATGAATTTGGAGTACTCTCTTACTAACCTTTCAAAATATTCTAAAAAGTTGGATTTTCAGATTTATAATTCACAAGTTGACCACCCTATGAGTACTCAGTATAGAGCTTTGGCTAAGGCAGGGAAGAAGTATATGACTCACCACCTTACTACCGATATGA
>JALUMR010000005.1:0-12733 GCA_027055805.1 Campylobacteraceae bacterium | reverse complement strand
ACCAATACCAACTTAGCTGAAATTACTCCTCTAAAACTTAATGCTTCAGTTACTTATGATTATGATTCTCAAGGGAGTGTAGAACTCTCACTTCAAGCAGCAGATGCATGGGATGATGTAGACAGTGACAACGGTGAGCAGAAGTTGGCAGGTTATGGTGTGATGAATCTTAAAACCACACGAGAGTTTGACAATGGCATCAAGCTAACAGCAGGGGTGGATAATATGTTTGACAAAACCTATGCCATTACCAATACCTATAAAGATTTGATTTTAATGACAGATGGGTCGGATACGATGCTTATAAATGAGCCAGGGAGATATATGTACCTTAATGCTACATATGCATTTTAGTAACATGGTCTTAAATAATAGCAGGTATTTCTAGGACTATTGCATTTCTTTTAAAATGGATATTGATATGGTTTTTTAAGGCAAGGAGTTCCAACTCTTTGTCTTGATTGGTATCTCTATTTTTACAACGCAATTGAAGGACAATAATAGAGTAGCGTTTCTCTTTAACAACAATACGTTCACCCAATTTTATTTTAATGGTTATCTCTAAGTTTGTAGAGTTTTCAAATTGCGTAAAAAGATTGCGTAAAAGTAGAGAAAAATTGTTTTGGTGTAGTTGAAAGGGAGGGATGTCATAATCAGTTAGGAGTTTGATTTTCCCTTTATAGTTCATATTAAAAAGTTCTATATTGGCTTGGAGCAGAACGTTAATATCAGTTAACATATATCCGTCAAGTAGAGCATTTTCATCAACCTTAGCCATAGGTTTGTTGTAGAGGTGCATGGCTAAAACATCTTCATTTTCATAAAGAATATTAATACCATAAAACTCGAAAGAGCCAAAAGAGAGGTTAATAAGGGTTTTTTGGTAACCAAAACTTTTTGGTGCATGAGCTAGAGCTATTTTAAAAAGCTCTCTAGTTTGACATGACCCCATGAGTAACTCAGCAGAAGTATTTAGATATTTTATCTTTCCTCTATTTGAAAAAAGTATAAAAGGATTACTATCATTCTCAATGAAAAACTTAAAATTAATCGAGTCCATGTTCTTGTATCTTCTTTCGTAAGGTGTTTCGGTTTAGCCCAAGTATGTTAGAGAGTTTAAGTTGTGATTTATACTTTTGTAAACCAGCCTCTATAAGAGGCTTTTCATAAAGATAGAGATGCTCTCTATAAGCGTTGTTCCCCTCTATATTTTCAAATAGATACTCAAAAAGTATGGACTCTATTTCTTCACTATTGAGTGTTCTATTCATTAGTTGTTTATAGATAGATGCTTTAAGTGAACGAATATTTTGTGAAAGGTCAAGTTTTGGAAAGTCCAGTGTGATTTCATTTTCAATCATTAACTCTTTTTGAATTTCACTTTGAAAATAGTTTATAATTAACTCTTTGTCTTCCCTCTCTTCAAGGGTTGGCATTTGGTAAATAAAAGCAAATTTTTTCTCTATTTTTGCTGTATTTTCTATGTGATTAGCAATGGCAATAATACGCTTATTTTCAAAGTTTAAACTCTCTAGGTCGAGTATCTTTTCAAAATTATAGATAATAATTTCATCTTGACTTTCTAAAGCAGATAATAGCTCTTCACGGTTTTGAGCATCTATATAAATAGAGTTTGGGAATATAGTTTGAACAAGGCTTTTTTTACCTGTATACTCTTCACCTACAAGTAATGAGGATACAAAAAGTGATTTGGTGAGGGTAAATCCTTTAACAATGTTGTCGATTTGAGGCGAATTGCTTAAAAATTGTACAGGTTTCATCTTGATATTATAGTCTAAACTGTTTAAAAATTAGGAGTTTATGTTTTTTGTGTAGTTTTTCTAATCAATGATGGAGATAAAGTAGCAGTTAATAGGTTGAAGTTTGAAATTTTTTACATATAACCACAGAGATAGTGGTCATATTATTTATGAGGAATAATCATTTGTATATAGTGATAAATTTTACAACCAATACAGTAGTCAAAAGCAGTTTCTAAAGAGGCACAAATGATTAAAATAGCAACTAAAATGATGGCACTTTTAGAGAATCCGAAAAGAAAGAGTAAGGTGAAAAAACCAATAATTCCTAAACCTAAATAGAGTGCAAAACGTTTGGGTGCTTCATCACAGAGTTGGGGTTTTATCTGAAAGCTTTTAATGATTAGTTTAGCAACTGTTGTAAAAGGGCTAAATTTTTTTAGGTTTAGAGTACGAACTGAAAAGTCAAATAGGAGTAGAAAGGCAAAAAAGAGCTGACCACTTCCTATGAGTAGAAGTGCCACAACAATAACTTGAAGTGCAATAATCCGAACGAGATAGGCATCGATACGATTGAGTGAGATGGGACAGGATTGTGCCATGATGGAACCTTATAGTAATATATTTATTAATTTTATGTGAAATGATATTGAAAAATGAATTTGAAGTTAATGAAATTTGTAGATTTTAGTTTCTTTGGCTATATTACGAAAAAAAATGGAGTCTATCTATGAAAAAAGCATTGGTAATTTCTTTACTGTTATTAACTGTGGGAATACTCTTTGGGTTAAATACACCAAAAATCTTACCCTATTATAAACAACTCACACAAGAGAGAGTAGGACTGAGTAAAGACCTACAACCCCAAGCACAAAAAGATGCACATTTTGTTGGCTCTAAAAAGTGTAAAGAGTGTCATAAAGAGGAGTATCATGAGTGGAACAGTTCAATGCACTCAAGAATGATACAGAATATAAAAGAGGATGCATCTGTAGTTAAAGCAGACTTCTCTAAGTTGCCTAAAGATGCAGACTTTACTTTGAAAGATGCCATCTATACCGTTGGTGGTAAGTTTAAACAGCGTTACATGATTCCTGCAACCATAGATGGAAAAGAGGACTTTAGACTTGGAAACTACCAATGGAATGTAGAGACACAAAAATGGCAACAGTTTAAACCATATAAGTATTGGTATAAAGATGCCTACCCACATGATAACAAAGAGTTCCCCACTTCAAACACTTGTGATGGTTGTCACTTTACAGGGTATATGTCAACCGAAAAACGGGTTGAGAGAGCCATTGCTTGTGAGAGTTGTCACGGACCAGGGGGAAATCATGCTAAAGAGCCTAGTTCGGCTATTTACCGAGCAACGGTATCTGACCCTATTCGTACCAATGAGGTTTGTTTGCAGTGTCACATGCGAAACCGTGACAAACGTTTAGATATGAATATGAGCATGAAAGAGCTGTGGATGAAAGCCAAAGATTACCCATCAGGGTATGAGGCAGGGAAGCCACTCATCGACTACAAAAAGATAGCACCATTTGAACTAGGAAAAGAGAGTAAAGAGTTCTGGGCAAATGGAGCTGCTAAGAAAAACCGTACCCAAGGTAATGAGTATATTCACGATACCATGTATGCCCATGGAATTACTTGTGTGAACTGTCATAATCCTCATACACTAAGTAATAGAGCTGATAAACCAGAGGGCAATGATGCTTGTATGAAGTGTCACTCTTTTGGTTCTGTGGTAGGTCCTCATCAAAACTCTTTGGAGGCACATACACACCATAAGGCTAACTCAAAAGGCTCTTTATGTATAGAGTGTCATATGCCTAAAACAGCGAAACATACAGGGAAGTCACCACTGACTGTACGTTCCCATAAGTTTAAGTTTACCTCACCAGTTCAGACTCAAAAGTACAACATGCCAAAAGAGACCAATGCTTGTTATGCTTGTCATAAAGAGAAGAGTTTAGATAGTTTACAAAACTCTTTGAAAGAATGGGGTATGGTGGAGTGGTAGATTACTCCTATATTTTCATATAACAAAAGATAATTATACAAATTTTATTGATATTAAACTGATGTTTAATCAAATTAAATTATAGTTTATAGTAAATTATTTTTTTAAGTTTTTTTTAACATAAAGTAATAATTTTAAATATAAAAGGAACATATAATGAAAAGAAAAAAGGTTTCAGTATTGATAAAAGCACTATTTTTATCAAGTTTAATGATAGCTTTAACAGCTTGTGGAGGAGGCTCGACAAGTCAACCAACAACAGAGCATCCGTCTGGTGAAACAATAGCTGCTTTAGTTAAAACGCCAGTGACACAAGAAGATTTGGCAATTAGTGAAGAGGTGACTTCGGATACAACAGCCAACAAAGTAGCTGATTGGGTTCCTGAAATGGAATCATCATCAACAAAATTGAAAGTTATGGGTAAAGTGGGCTATACCCCAACGGTAAAGATTCTTTCACAAAAACTTATGTCAAATGGTGATAACAGTAAGGATTGGATGGTCTATGACCAATCTCCATCGGGTGCAACCATTAAAACTGTTAATGATGCCCAAAAAGGGAATATTATAAAGTTAACAGGAGATGGTATTAAAAATGGTTATGTCATAGGATATTCATTTTCAAAAGGTTCTTCTTGGAGAGATACAACAAACACAAATATTAAATGGAGTATGAAGTACTCTGAAGATTTTATAATTTATGTTCGTGTCAATACAAAAGAGGGATATAGATATCTTTTCTACACCAATAGTAATAAAAACTATGGTGAATCTAATTATGATAAGCCACACTATATTCATAATGGTTTAGGTATTGCATCAAATGATGGAACATGGAGAACATTTAGCAGAGATTTAAATGCTGACCTTAAGCGTCATCAACCATCAAATGAGATTATTTCAGTTGATGGTTTTTTTGTTAGAGGTTCAGGTCTTATAGATGATGTTGAACTATTCTCAAGCAATTCTGAACAGACAAATGATGCTATGTATGAAGATGGAGAAGATGCTAAAACTACAGGTTGGAGTGTTTATACAGGTAGTAATCAAGGTAGCATTTCAAATATTGATGATGCCACAAAGTCTTCTAAAGTTATTGAGCTTAATGGTAATGGAACACAAACAGGTTATATTTTAGGTTCTTGGAAAAACACTATTAATAAAAATATCTCATGGGAGATGAACTATTGTGAAAACTATGTTATTTATATCTCTGTAGAGACAGAAGAGGGACATAGATTTATGACCTATACTCCTTTAAGCGAAAAAACATTTGCATCGAATCCTAACTATGGTAGAGGTAAACAAGTTTATGGTGATTATACCTATATTCATTTAGGTTTAAATCCAAATACAAAATCTTGTTCATGGCAAGTAGTTACTAGAAATTTAGAGGCTGACTTAAAAAAGTATGAGCCAAATAACTCCATTAAATATGTAAATGCTTTTCTTGTTAGGGGTTCAGGTAGTGTGGATAATATTAAGATGTTTGATTTGAAAGAATCAGAGGGAACTGAAGAAGTAGACACAACAAAACCCGTTATTACTCTAACTGGGGCAAATTCAATAGAGTTAACACAAGGTGCAACTTATACAGAGTTAGGAGCAATAGCAACAGATGATAGAGATGGTAATGTATCTGTATTTATTAGTGGTGAAGTAGATACCAGCACTATAGGTGAGTATATTATTACATATAGTGCTCAAGATAAAGCAGGTAATAAGGCAACTAAAAAAAGAACCATAATAGTAAAAAAGAGTCCAAATACATCTATTACTATTTCTGGTAAAATAGAGTATGAGCGTGTTCATGCTACGCATAATGGTAGCTCTTCAGCATTAGATTATAATAATATTACTACGGAAACAGCCAAGCAAATTATTGTTAAAGCTATTAATGGTTCAGGACAAACTATTGCAACTACTTCTACAGATGATAATGGTAACTATTCATTGACTAATCTGCCAAAAAATACTTCTCTTAAAATTCGTGTTTATGCAAAGATGTTAAAATCTAATAAATGGGATGTAAAAGTTATAGATAATACTAATGGAGATGCTCAATATGTAATAGAAGGAGAATTGCTAAGTACAGGAACATCTAATTCTATTCGCAATCTTAAAGCACTTGCTTCTACCAAACAGTCCCCCCCCTTTGCTATTTTAGACTCTGTCTATCTTGCCATGAAAAAAGTTCTTGCTGCTGATGCTTCTGTTGTTTTTCCTCCACTTAATATGAACTGGACAGTAAATAATGTAAAATCAGGAACCTACTTTGATGGAAATGACAACATTATGATTCAAGGTGACCAAAATAGTGATAGTGATGAGTATGATAATCACGTTATAATTCATGAGTGGGGTCACTATTTTGAAGCTAAGTTTTCAAGAGCAGATAGTATTGGTGGAAGCCATGGTTCAGGTGACTATTTAGATATTCGTTTAGCATTTGGTGAAGGTTGGGGAAATGCTTGGTCTGCTATTGCCACTGATGACCCTATCTATTTTGATACATTTCAAAGTAATGGATGGAATATGAATATAGAAACAGCTTCTAAAAATAATCCTGGTTGGTTTTCAGAAGCTTCTATTCAACGTATACTCTATGACCTATACGATAGTAATGATGATGGTTCTGATACTTTAAGTTTAGGTTTTAAACCACTTTATAATGTATTTGTAGGTGCTCAAAAAACGACTCCTGCATTTACAAGTATCTTCTCGTTTATAAAAGCATTAAAAGATGAAAATGTTGATGAGCAAGGAGGTATAGATAGTATTGTAGAGAGTGAAAGTATTGCAACTATTATAGATATTTGGGGAACAGGTAGAACCAATAGAGCAAGTTCTTATCCTTATTATGATTTAACTGTTGGTGATAGTGTGAATGTCTCAACCAGTAGCAGTGATGGCAAATCTAATAAATTAAGTAATCATCAATATGTTAAGTTTAATATTGCTACAGCTGGAAATTATGCTATTAGAGTTAAGCAGACAAATGGAACCAATAGTGACCCTGATTTTGTTTGGTATAAAACTTCTCCATTTACGTGGTTAAATAAATCAGATGGTGTACCAAATAGTGGTATTGAAGAGGTATCTTCTTATTTTGAAGAGGGTAAGTATATTCTTGATATAGTTGATGCAAGTAATGTCTCTAAAGCAGAATATAGTGTAACTATAACACCACAATAAGTTGTAAAAATAAGAGCTTAACGCAAAGCGTTGAGCTCTTCATGAATACCATCTATCTTTTATTAGCACTTCTACTCAAACTCCTTAGAAAAATCTAACTCATACAAATTATTATCAAGTGAGATACCATAATGGGAGAAGGCTTCGCTACTAAGGTAGGCTTTGTAGTTATCTATAAATGTAATACCCTCTCCTTGTGCTACAAGAGGGGGCGTTAAAGTTAATTTTTTTGAATCTCCATCAAAAAAATTATTATCTGTATAGTTTGAAAATGACCAAATATTTACATTTAGGGTGGAAGAGTAAGTTGATAGAAGTAAAATATTTAGCTCTTTGTTGATGGTAGCTCCTGTGACTAATGAATGAATATTAAAGGTATTTTTATAGTTTGCTATATGTGTTCCTTTTGAGTTTTCTAGTTCATAGAGACGTGTTTTTTTATTTTGCCAGTTTTTTGAAAATAGATAGAGTTTATCTTGGTAGGCTACCATGGCTTCACAGTCAAAGTTTTTGTTATTAAATGTAGTCTGGTCAGAGTAGCTAAAGTTTATAGTTTCTGCTATTATAGATGTTTCTGTTTTTAAGTCGCTACGTAATATTTTATAAATTTTAAGGTCTTTACGGTTACCATTATTGTTACCAAAGTCACCTATATAAACATAAGTATCATCATAAGTGATATCTTCCCAATCTTTATTGGTAGCATTGGCAATGGTTACACTTTTAGTAATGTTTCCACTCTCTTCATCTATCTGATAAAGTTTTGCTTTATCTCCACTGTCGTTATGCGTCCAGAGTTGATTGTCAACTTTGATAAGTCCAGAGGTTTCATTAATCTCATTTGGCAATTTAAATTTTAGAGTAATATCACTTTTGTGGTTAGAGGGAAGAGTATCGTCAATAGTTGTACTGTTTCTCTCTATAGGTATTGTATGATTGTTATCTATTGTATGGTCATTTGGAATTGATGAACTCATGTTTTTATCATTACTTAATGGATTATTATTTATGTTTGGAGTAGTGTTACTACTAGAACTACCACAATTTGTTATGAGTAAAGGAGCAAGAGTTATAAGTGAGAGTGTTAATGTTTTTTTCATAAAAATAGTATATCATATAAATATATATAATTATTTAAGATTTGTTTCTCTCCTAAAATAGAATAAAGAATGACACATTTTTGCTTTTCTCTCTTTTTTATTGATAATCCCTATGTAATGGATTTTAAAAAGATTAAAAAAAAGAGAAAAAGTACACATTTAAAACACATATATATGCTAAACTTACGCCATGAGAGACATAATTCTTAGTCCTTTTTATTTTCCTCTCATACTTGGCTTTTACTTCATATTATTTTAACTCCTATGACTATATTGGTAAGGTAGAAGCTTTTTTCTTTTTTCATTCTATTCTCATGTTTTTACAATATACTAATAGTACTTTTATTTTAGGAATATTATATGTATAAAATCGTACTCTCTTTATCTCTTTCAACTCTTCTTTTATCTGCTGGGGTAGTGGTTCCTGATGACTATGTAATCTCCGATGGTGAAAAACGTAGCTATGTCTACCCTCATGAATATGCTGGAATGATGATGTATATGGATATGTATCAAGAGCAGATAATAGATGCTTATGAGAAAGAGTACGACTTTAAACTTGATGATAAACTCTATGTTGGTCTGGCTTCCCAAAACAACCAAATTGCCAATGGTTTCTCTACCCAGTTTCCTTTTAACTCACAGCTTTTTTATGGAGCTGGTTCTGGAATGGTAGACTACTTTTGTACTACCTCTTGGTTAAAAACATTGCTTATTCATGAGACAGCACATAACTTTCAGCTCAATCCTAAAGAGAATGAACTCTCACGCATAAGTCACAAAGTCTTGGGAAATACACCGTTTTCTATGATTGGACCTCTTCCTCTTTTCCCTGTTCCTAATATTACGGAGAGTCCGTTTGTATTGGAGGGGAATGCTGTTATGAATGAGTCACGCTACGGCAATGGTGGACGACTCTTTTCTGGTTATGCCTTGGCAGAGGTTGTGGCATTGGCTAAAGCAGGGAAGATTCGACCAGAACTTATGTATAACGCTACGTTAGAGTTTCCTTATGGAGAGAAGTTTTACTTGGTAGGTGGGTTTTTTCAACAGTTTTTGGTGGAGAAGTATGGGGTTGAAAAGGTTAATGGCTATTTTAAGACGTATTCTACGCAACCTTTCCCTTTTTTTACCAACAAGATGTTTAAAGAAGAGTACGGAAAAAACTTTGAAGTGCTTTTAGCTGAGTTTGTAGAAGAGATGAAAAGTAAACATAAAGCGTTTAAAGTAAGTAAAGGAGAAGTGCTTGCAAAAAGTCAGCTCTTTACCCCTTTAAATGCAACAGATGATGAGATTTATACCCTAATAGGAGATAGAAAGTCAGCTCCTAAAGTATTGATTTTAAACAAGCAGAGTGAAGCTGTGAGCTTTAAAGAGGGTTCTTGGAGAGTAGGGGAAGTGTTTAAACGAAATGGTGAGTATGTTGTTCAGAGTGCAGCCAAAACAAGCCCTACCAAAATAGAGATGGGACTATTTCATGAAGATGGTACTTTGGTAACAAGGGAAGGCTCAAAGGTTGTTCAAGGTTTTAAGCCTAATGGAGAAGAGGTCTACTTTGATGTCAATGCATCTTTAGAAAACCCTCATATTTATGTCGATGGTACGTTTTATGCACAAAGTCACTCTTCTGTTTATGTGGACAAAAAGGGAGACCTCTACTACTTTAAGCAAGAGGGTGAAAAACGCATACTCTATAAAAACAAAACAGCACTTTTTGACTATGAGGGGCATTATGGTTTTGTGACCGATGTCGATAGGTCAGGAGCTGTTTACTTTATAGCCTCTAGTAAGCATGGAAGTACAGCTTATAAGTTTATTGATGGGAAGAGCCAACGCGTTACACAGGGTGATGATGTGATAGAGTTTAAAATGGTAGATGAAAATGAAGCATTGGTAGCTACTGTTGGAGCAGAAGGCTACAGCTATAAATTAATAAGGTTAGATGCACGTAGGGGCGGTGATAACCGACCATATAAGGTTGAGATTAAAGAAAGTACGTCAGTAGATAATTTTTTACAAAAAACAAATTTTGAGAGAGACAGTAAACCCATAAGCTCAAAGCCTTATAACGATTTAACGCAATTGAAATATAGCTCACTCAATCAAGCTACAAGCTATGGAGATTATGAAGGGTTTGGCGTTGATGTTCGAGCCAATTTTTTAGACCCTTTAATGCAAAACTCACTCTCTGCGATTCTCTCTTATAACAAACAAAGAGTTGTTGGGGGTTTAGCTTATGATAACCAAGCTCACCAGCTTGAGTTTGGAGGGGCTGTTTATGGGGTGAAGCATGATGAGAATATCATTCAAAAAGATAAAGAGCGTGATTATGGATATGAAGCTTATCTGAACTTACCATTTTTAGCCACTGGGTATTGGAGAGCCAATGCCTCTTTGGCGTATACTAAAGCTTATGATAATATTTATAGAGAGCCGTTAACCCTTTCTGTGGATATATCTAACCATAAACAGTATGGTTTCAGTAAATATGCCAATGAGCTAAATAGACTCTCTATGTTTGCTACAAAAGATAGAGAGAGTCATGTTTTTGGTGCAGATTATACATTTAAACATGATTTGTCTTGGCAGAGTTATGTGGGGATAAAAGGAACATATATCAAAAGTGATGAGGTTAATCCTCTTAGAGAAAAAGGGGTAGAGATACGTGATGGTTTCTCCTCTTTACAATCAGACCAAGCTACCTTGAACATGCCAAGCATAGAAAGAACAGCGTATGTCAAAGAGGCAAAAATGGCAGAGTTGAGTTTGGCAAAAGTGTTTGATGGGTCACTCTATTTTTATTCTTTTCCTCTCTCTTTGCAACGGGAAAGTTTTTACTTGAAACAGCGATTTTATGACATTGATTTTTCAGACAGTATAGATACTCACCCCTATTCAATTTTTTCCTCGGAAGATTTGAACATACAGTACAATGAGAGTACAGTAGGTTTAGAGTTGGATTTACTCTTTTTGCATAAAGCGACCATTCCTCTAAATATAGAATGGATTTATAATAAAGATGTTCAAGATAAAGAGCAGATAAGATTTATGTTTGGTAGAGCTTTTTAAAAATATATTCTTTTAATAAAAAATTAGTATAATAAATTATGCTAAAATTTAAAAATAAAAAAATAACCATTCTTTCAGGTGGTTCTGCCATTAAAGATATTATGTTTGAGTTGCTTACCTACTCTAAAAATATCACACGTGTAGTACCCAGTACCGACAATGGAGCTTCATCACAAGAGCTACGACTCTGCTGTGATATTTTGTCAGTAGGGGACATACGTCAATCTATAGCCATGTCAATACCCCATACACAACAGAACAAACAGTTGGTAAAGTTTATAAACTGGAGATTTCCTGTTAAAAAATATATTTTTATAGACGAACTGGGAAAATTAATTTTAGATAAGAATAGTGTTTTATATCAACTTAGTGATGGTTTAGAGATTCAAAAAGAGCTTTTTGAGTATCTGTTTTTATTTTTAGAAAAAGTAGATAGTATCAATTTATCTAACGGAAGTATTGGAAACTTTATACTCGTGGCTGCCTATTATAAACATAACAGTGATTGGAATGAAGCCATAGAAAAGTTAGAAGAGCTTTTTAACTGTAGCTCTAAATCGTTGCCTATCTATTTGGACAATCAATACCACCTAAAGGCAAATTTTTATAAAGGTACAGTTATTTATGGGGAGAGTGAAATAAGTGCATTTGGGGCCAATAGCAAAGATGAGATAGAGTCTTTAAAAATTTGTCAATTAAAAGATAATAAATTCTCTTATGTCAATCCTGTAGTTAACCCTAAAGTATTAAAAGCAGTAGAGGAGTCGGAGCTTATAGTCTTTAGTCCTGGTAGCTTTTTTACCAGTATTTTACCTCATTTGATTAACAATGAACTTCCTCATGTTCTTTGTAAAAACAGAAAAGCAAAAAAAGTATTTTTACTAAACCTTGCACAAGATAGTGAAACAAGAGGGTTAACAGCTGAAGATATTCTGAAAACAATAGAACGCTTAGCTCATGAAAAAGGTTATGTTTTAGGTGATTTTATAACGCATATAATCATCAATAATCACTATAATCAAGTATCATTTTTTAATGGTAACAAGCAAAAACAACACTACATACAGATGGGTAACTTAGATAAATATCTTAATGATGGAATTGAAATTATAGTAGGTAATCTGGAAGACCCTTGGAAAAGAGGAGAGTTTGATGCAAAAGAGGTTGGTAGGGTTTTGTTAGGATTATAGGAGATTGGACTTTAGTCCAAGTTATTTATGGGACTAAAGTAGTTCGGGTGTGAACACGCCGATTCCGAAAATGCAGATGGCATATAGGGAAACGACGGCTTTAGCCTCGTCTTGTATGGGACTAAAGTCCCGACTCCTATTTTGGGATTGATTAAATCTCAATACCTTTAATAATAAAGAATACAAGTGCAGAAAGTGTAGCAGCAGCAGGTACGGTAATGACCCATGCCGCAACAATTTTTTGAACCATACCACGTTTTACGTAGGTGTCTTTAACGGCTCTTTTTAAAACTTTTGTTTTCTTTTTCTCATATTTAATCGTTTCAAAAAGTTCTAACTTTTTCTCTGCATCAGTAGCCGTATCTAGTTTCTCTTTAATCTCTTGTACTT
>JALUMR010000004.1 GCA_027055805.1 Campylobacteraceae bacterium | reverse complement strand
TCTGATGATGAGCAAGAGGCTCTTTTTATTTCGATAGGTTTACGAAAAGGTGACCTTTATGATGCTCGAAAAGTAGAACAAGCCAAAAAGAGACTCATAAAAAAAATCGAGGCTGAGGGCTATTATGATACCATAGTTGAAGTAGAGGTTGAACCTAAAGAAGATAGTATCGCACTTGTTTTTAATGTTAATAAAGGTGAAAAAATCTATATTGACAAGATAGGTTTTGCAGGAGCTAATAAATTAGATACAGATGATTTAGAGAGTGCTTTAGCCAATAGAGAAGAAGACTTTATGGGTTGGTTCCCTGGTTTAAATGATGGTGTGGCTCACTTAGACCAATTGCAATATGATGGAATGAGAGCCAAAGATACTTATAATCAGCATGGATATTTGGATGCAACAGTTTCTGACCCATTGATGCGTGTTGATGAGGGTTCATATAAAGCAGATGTCTCTTATCAGGTTCATGAGGGAGAACAGTACAGAGTTAGTAATGTTTCAATTGTTGGAGATATTGACCTCTTGGATTTGGATGAAATAAGAGATAATCTTCATGTAATTGAAGGTAAAATTTTTAACATTGCAAAAGCAAGAAAAGATAAAGCATATATTCAAGAGCAGATTGCAAATAAAGGTTATGCTTATGCAAGAGTAGTAGAGGCACTTCAAAAGAATAAAAAAGACCATACAGTATCACTTCAATATAGAGTTCAAAAAGGTAAAAAAGTCTATATTAATGATGTCATTATCTCAGGAAATCATAGTACAAAAGATAGGGTTATTCGTCGAGATGTATACTTAACCCCTGGAGACCTCTTCTCTATGACAGAGCTAAAGGAGTCTAAAAATACTTTAGGACGAAGAGGATATTTTGAAAATGTCAACATTGAACAAGAGCGTGTTGATGACCAACATATCAATCTCTTAGTGAAAGTAAAAGAGACACCAACAGGAAGTATTCAGGCAGGAGGAGGTTATGGCTCCTATCAAGGTGCAATGATTTCTGCTTCTGTTGCAGACCGAAATGTTTTAGGTTCTGGAATTAATGCTGCAATCTCATTCGATTTTTCAAAAATTTCGAAAAACTACTCTTTATCTTTTACCAATCCTAGAATTTGGGATAGTGATTATAGCTTTGGAGTAAATCTTTATCGAAGTGACTTCCAATATGTTACTTATGACCAAAAAAGTATTGGTGCAGGAGTTAACATTGGTAAGCAATTGACCCATAACCTTTTTGGTTCATTGAGCTATCAATATAGTAAAAATGAGGCAACAGTAGTTGATAATAGTCATAATATTTTAGCTACGCAAGATTACTACTCTTTCTTCTCTCCTGAAGATTCCAGTTATATTAAAAGCATGTTCTCTGTAGGATTAAACTATGATAGTACTGATGATTTTTATGTTCCACGTGAAGGGATTATTTTAGGTGGAACATTAGGATATGCAGGAGTAGGTGGCGACCAACATTTTATTGAAACTACAGGTCGATTTGGTCTCTATTATGGGCTTGAGGACATCATTGATTATGATTTAATTCTACGTTATAAAGTACGAGGAACTGTATTGAGCGATAGAGGGGGAATTGCTATTCCTGAAAGACTCTATATGGGTGGTATTGGGAGTGTAAGGGGATATGAACCTTATTCAATTACACCATTTACTCTTGATAGTAATGGAAATCGTAAACTTAATGGTGGTACAAAAAGTTTGGTTAACACAGTAGAAGCGAGTATTCCTCTCTCTAAGGCAGCAAAAATGCGTTTGGCATTTTTCTATGATTATGGGATGATTGGACAGAGTCGCTTTAATGAAATAACCAAAGAGGGATATGGCGTATCTTTGGAGTGGATTTCTCCAATGGGCCCAATTAATTTAGTATTTGGTAGAGCAAGAAATCCTGATGTTTTAGATAGAACTTCAAACTTTGAGTTTACTATGGGACAGAAGTTTTAATATTAAGTTGTGAGAGGAGAGTTTGATTTCATAATAGTTGAACTCTCTAAAAATAAACCTTCTCTAACACCAACTGTAGAGCTGAGTATTTTTTTAACTTGAATCTTCTCTATTACTTTTTTCCAAATTAAAGTACCTTCTCTAATGGTATCAACTCTACTGTTAGAGACTCCAAACTTTTTTAATAATTTGTTGTCAGAGATTATAAGTTTAGAAAAAAACTCTTTATATAGTTCATAGTCGTAGTTAAAGTTATGAATATCTTGATTTTTTTCTCCTCTACTCTTCATAATAACTTTCGAGAGTGTTCTAGCTGTCCCTCCAATACCTATAGCATTGCTAGAAGTAAAATGTTTAGGAAGAGTTTTTAATGCCTTATCAATATATTCATTGGCTATTTCAAAAGATTGTCTTCTATCTGAAAAAAGCTCTTTTAATCGAACGGTTCCAAGGTTTAAAGAGTAGGTGTCAATAATTTTTGAATCTTTAATTAGTCCAATATCGGTCGAGCCTCCACCTATATCAATGGTGATTCCATTATCTATAGAGAGTAAATGTAGAGCAGATAAAGCACCATAGTATGCTTCTTTTTTTCCATCAATAATTTGAATATCAATCTCCAATTCTTTTCTGATATAGTCTACAAACTCTTGACCATTAGGAGCATCTCGAAGGGCAGAGGTAGCAACACAGATAATTTTATGAAGATTTGGAATTTTGATAATTTGTGATTTAAAAGATTGAAGTGCTTTGTATGCACGTTGGAGAGGAATATCTTGAAGGTATCCCTCTTTTAAATAGGCTCCCTCACTAATTCTAACTTTAGATTTTTCTTCATAAGTAAGTTGAAAAGAGTGGGGGGTGTCTTGTTGATAAATAACAAGTCTAGCTGAATTTGAACCAATATCAATTACAGCTATGGGTGGAAACATGATTTTTTATAGTTCGAGTTCTAGTTGAGAAAATTTAAATTTTAACTCTTCTACACTCTCTACATTATCTGGGTCAGAACCAATACAATCAACAGGACAAACAGCAATACATTGTGGTTCATCATAGTGTCCAACACACTCTGTACAACGGTCTGGGTCAATAATATAGATAGGGTCATTCTCTTCGATAGCCTCGTTAGGACACTCTTCTCTACATGCGTCACATGCAATACAATCGTCTGCAATTAATAATGCCATTTATATACTCACTTATAGTTTATTAGATAAGTGATTTATAACTTATCTAAGCTTATGCTTTATTTAAAATATAGGGTTATTAGAAGAAGATGTTGATTAAATGTCGAAAGCGACATTTAATCTTTCAATAGAAATCGATTTAAAGGAAAAGCGATAGAGGCTATAGCTCCTTTAGTCTTTTTAGAGTTTTTTAGGTTAATTGTAACACCCATAGATTCTGCTGCATTTTTTGCTAAAAAGAGACCTAACCCTGCTCCTGTTGATTGTACAGAGCGTTGGAAAGGAGCAAAGAGGTCTTTATTCTCATCTATTCCTTCACCTTCATCTTTGATTTCAATAATGAAGTTATCAGAATCCATACGGGTATCTAAACTTACTAAACCACCTTTTGGGGTAAACTTAAGTGCATTCTGTATGAAATTTTGAAAAATTTGCATAAAAAGAAGAGGTTGCACATTAATTCTAAAGTGAGGAATATCAAAATGGTAGATGAAATCTCTCTCTTGTGAGTGAGCTAAAAGCTCATACTCTTCACATTTACTTGCCATTAGGCGTATTAGATTAAGCCGTTCTGGTTGTTCAAATTGAGCTCCCTCTGCACGTCCAAATTCTAGTAGATTATGTATCATTGCATTAAGTGTATCAATTGATTCAATATTTTGCTCTAATGCTTCACGTACACTGTCATGTTTTTTATATTTCATAAGTGTAATTTGATTTTTTAGACGCATTACAGCTAGTGGAGTCTTTAGTTCATGTGCTGTACCTATGTAGAGCTCTTGCCGATATTTAATAGAGGTTTTTACTTTTGTAATTAGTAGATTTACTGTATCTGCTAATGTTGCAAATTCGTTAGGTAGTTCTTTAGTATCAATCTTATGAAGTAAACTTTCATGCATATCTGTAAATTGATAGGTTAAACTCTCAAGAGGTGACATAATCTTTTTAGATAAGAGTGTAGAGTAATAGAGAATAAACAAAATACCTGTAATAAGTATAAAGGTTATCATGTAGTACATGGTTCTAATGTACTTAGACTCTTGAGTAATATCACGTTCTATTTCTAAAAGCATTTTATCATCAAGAAAGGACTCTTTTAAGAGGTAAAATTTTCTTTCATCCTTTTTTAAAGGTGTAATAACTGAATCTAAATGTTTTTTAGTAGAATTGTTAGATATTGTAATTTTATAAGGAGAGAGTCCGTTTAGTGGAGACAAATCTTGGTTAGAGTTGTATGGTTCTTCTTTTAAGTACTGAAGCGTAATGTTTTTTGCTTCTGCATTTAATTCATTTTTGATATGCCCCATAATACTTGAATAAAAGTAAACCGAGAGGCTAATAAGAACAATAATGAGCATTGCTATCATTCCGATAGCTAGCTCAATAGTGAAGCGTTCTTTTAAGCTCCTTTTGGAAAGCAAAATCTATAACCTCGTCTTCGTACTGTTTCAATAGTTGTAATATTTAATGGTTTATCCATCTTTTGTCTAATTTGATTGATAGCAACTTCAATAACATTTGGTGTTACCAATTCTGGCTCTTCCCAAATTGCATCAAGAAGTTGCTCTTTAGAGACGATTTGGTCTTTGTGCATTGC
>JALUMR010000003.1:8765-17273 GCA_027055805.1 Campylobacteraceae bacterium | reverse complement strand
ATCAAGATGCTGACAGTAAAATAAAATATAAAATACCCAAAGAAAAACTCATAAAAATTATGGACATGGTTAATGAGCTTGGCTTGAAATTCTATACTTTAGAAGAGGCACATAATATTTATATGAACCAATAATAACTTCTTATGTAAATGTACGTTCTATGAGCCAATTTAGGTAGAAAATTTTCCTTTCTACTTAGTACTTTAATTAATTTTTAAACTTATTCTTTATTTAAATTATTATATAATATATTTAAAATAATTTTAAGGAAAAAGATTGAAAAAAAGATTAATACTATTTATATTACTTCCTGCTATCGCTTTAGCTACCAATACTAGTAGCTTTTATGAGCGTGCTTACGTTTTACAACAGCATTCTAAAAAAATATCTCTACAAGATGCTCCAAGAAAAGTCTATAGATATAGAACGAATAGAATCTCACCCCAAAATAGAAGGGTTATTAATAGACGAGTTGTTAGAAAAATGGCTCCAAGAACATTTAATAGAACAGCAAGAGTACGAATTTCACCTGCTGACTCAAGAACGTTTTTCTATGCAAATAGAGCTGCTAAAAATGGAAATGCAAAGGCTCAATTTGACTTGGCACTTATGTATGCAACAGGCAGAGGTGTTCAAAAAAATGAAAGAGTAGCTTTTAACTGGTTTCATAAATCAGCAAGAAATAATTATGCACCTGCAAAACACTATATGGGTATCAGTTTTCTTCAAGGTCGAGGTGTTAGAAAGCAAAAAGAGTTAGCACGTTATTGGTTTAGATTAGCAACAAAGCAAGGGTATAAAGCATCAGCTGTTTATCTCTCTAAAATAGATGCAAATAGAGTGTAGTAGATGGAAAAAAAATTACAATTTTATTTAAAAAACTTAATTCATAATGGGGGAAGTGACTTGCACCTTAAGTCAGGTGCGATTATTCGTCTCCGTATTAATGGTGACCTATTAAAATTAGGTGATAAAGAGATAACTCATGAAGAGTTAGATGGTATAGCCAAAGCAATTTTAACAGAAAAACAATACCGTGACTTGGTAACAAATAAAGAGTTAGACTGTACCTATATACTAGACGAAAATAATCGTTTTCGTGTTAACTTCTTTTATCAGTTAAATGGTTTAAGTTCTGTTATGAGAATTATTCCAGTAAAGATTCTGACGTTAGAAGAGTTATCTTTACCTCCTATTATTAAGGAGTTGTCCGAGTTACATCGTGGGCTTGTATTGGTTACAGGAGTAACTGGGTCTGGAAAGTCAACGACACTAGCAGCGATGCTTGACCATATAAATCGTACAAAGAAAAAACATATTATTACAGTTGAAGACCCTGTAGAGTTTGTTCATAAAGATAGAGAATCACTTGTTTCACAAAGGGGAATAGGTCAAGATTCTCACTCTTTTGCCAATGCTTTAAAAGGTGCTTTACGTGAAGATCCCGATATTATTTTGATTGGGGAGATGCGTGATTTAGAGACTATAGAGATAGCACTTCACGCTGCCAATACAGGACACTTGGTGTTTTCTACACTGCATACACTTGATGCAAAAGAGACCATCAATAGGGTTATTGGTATGTTTCCTAAAGAGGAGCAAAATCGTATACGTATAACCTTATCTTCTGTTTTAGGGGGTGTGGTTTCACAAAGATTGGTAAAAACAGTAGATGGGAAGAGAGCAGCAGCCATTGAGGTAATGAAGCAGACACCAAGAATATCTGATTTGATTGCAAATAATATGGATTATGAGATACTTGATACCATTGAAGAGGGAAAAGAGATTTATGGTTCACAGTCATTTGACCAAGCACTGTTGGACTTGTTTAATAGTGGACGTATTGATAGAGATACTGTATTGGAACATGCAACAAATCCATCTGATATGAAGCTTAAGCTTCAAGGAATAGGACTCTCTTCGGGAAATGGTGATTTAAATTCAAAAGATAAAGAAGATAAAGATATTTTTGATTTAAAGGCTATAGAAGAAGAATAGGGTTTATACTATTTACTTCTTCCACTTTTTATAATATAATTCAACAATTATATTATAAAAAGGTAAAAAATGAATAATAGTAAAAGTGTAATTTTACTTGGATTATTAGCAGCTCTTTTACTAATATTTCTCTGTATTTTGTTTAATGCAGAACGATATTATAAAGAGCTTGGCTTAGGTGTAAGTAGTAGTAATAAGTTGATTTCAGAAGCCACTTTAGAGGGAGATGACAAAGCTCAAGAGAATATAAAACCATTATTAAGTAGTGATAATAGTGAAGATGATGGTATTGTTGAAACAGAAGAGAAGGACAAAGTAGCAGCGATTACTATGGAGAAAAAAGAAGAGACATCCTATTTTAACTATTATGTAGAAACTAATAAAACTTTTATATCAGGAAAAATACCACTTTTAGATAATGGAGATGTATTTAAAAAATTTATTGCTGATTGTTCAAAAAATAAATTATGTGAAAACAATGTAACGTTTTTAGATAATGGAGAAACTTTATCGTGGAAAGATTTTGCCTCTTCGACTTTAACTGTTTTTATGGAAGAGAATATAAGCAATCCGAAATTATTAATTGATAAAAAAGATATTAAGTTAGAGGGTGAATTTACGAATCAGCGTGGGAAAGACCAATTATTAACTTTAATTAATAATCATAAAGGTGGGTATACTATATCTGATATGACAACAGTTAAAGAAGTTTTAAAAGTAAAGCCTAAAAAAGAAGATATAGAAAAAGAAGAGCAAGAGAAAAAAACAACTGCAAAAGAGCCATCAACAGAAAAAGAAAAAACTCCTGAAAAAAATCTTGAATTGGAACAAGAAAAAATATCTACACTCCTAAAAAATAGTAAAATAAATTTTAAAAGAAATTCTGGAAAAATCAGAAAAGAAGGTAGAAAAGTTTTAGATAAAGTTTCAAAAATGCTATTAGGGAAAGATAATATTCTTATAGAAATAGAAGGGCATACTGACGCTGGGGGAAAAGAGAAAATCAATTTATGGATTAGTCAAAAACGTGCTGATGGGGTAAAAAAATATCTCATAAGAAAAGGTATAAAGGCTGATATTATTACGGCAAAAGGTTTTGGTGAGAAAAAACTTCTTTTACCTAAAACACCTTATGACCCATCAAATCGACGTGTCGAAATTCATTTAAAAAGGAAATAAAATGACAGAATTAATAACAAAAATGATTTTATGCTTGATAGTAGCACTTCTCTTAGGATTAGTAATTGGGTGGCTACTTTCTAAAATAGTTCAATCTAAAAAGCATCTTTTTGAAAAAGATGTTTTAAATAATACTCTTAATGATAAAAATAGTCGTATTGAGGTATTGGAGAAGGAGTGTGCTGAAAAAGAGACTACTCTTTTGCAGTATAGTGATGAAAATAAAGAGTTAAAAGAGTCACTGGTAGAACAAAAAAAATCAATTACTCATAATAGTACTCTTTCAACAGAAAATCAAGATTTATTAGAAGAACTTAATAAATTAAAAGAGGAAGTTAATGCTAAAAGTAAAGAGTTGGAAGAGTTAGAAACTGTACTGGTTAAAGCTGAAGAAACCATAGAGGAGAAAAGTAGTCTACTGTCAGATAGTGTAAAGAAATTATCGACATTTACAACAGGTGCAGTGGGTGGATTTGTAGCAGGTTCAAAGAGTGATGAAGAGGAAAAATTAAAGAGTGAAATTGAAGAGTTAACTTTAACTCACACTGAAAAAGATAAATCAATAGCTCTATATCAAGAGACAATTTCCGAGTTGGAAAGTGAATTGAAACTTTATATGACCAATGGAGAAGAAGATGAGTTTATTGTTTCAAAAGATCAATTTACTCATATTGAAGAGCAACTTGTGGCTTATCAAAAAAAGATAAAAGAGTTAAAAGAAGAGAATAGCCGTTTAGCTCAGTTAAGTAACAGTGAAAACTCTGATGATAATTTAAATTCAAGTGAACTGGATGATATTGCCATTGTTAAGCTTTTTAGAGAGACTTATAAGAAAATAACTAAATCTTAATACTATATTGGTATAATTCGCGTCTAATTTTAATTATTAAGGACAAACATGTTAGAAGGTATTACTAGAGAGAGTATCGGATCAGCTTCAGCAAAGAAGCTTAGAAGAGATGGTTATCTAACAGCTAACATCTATGCAAATGGTGTAGAGAATATTCAAGCTGCGTTTAAAAGAGGTGACTTTGTTAAAGCTGTAAGAGCTAAAGAAGAGTTGGTTCTTCCTTTACAAGTAGATGGTAAAGATTTAAACGTTGTTATTCAAGAGTATCAACTTCACCCTGTTTATGGTGATGTCGTGCATGTAGATTTAAGAGTTGCAGTACCAGGTCAAGTGACAAACTTTTTGGTTCCTGTAAAAACTACAGGTACACCTAAGGGTCTTAAAAATAAGGGTGTTTTACAGATTCAAAAGAAAAGAGTTAAAGTAAGAGGTGCTATCGAAGATATGCCAGCGAACTTTACTTTGAATGTTGAAGGTCTTGATAGAGATGATTCACTTCTTATTAGAGACATGGAAGCACCTGCGAACTGTAAACTAATGGACAGAACAGATGTTGCTGTTGTTGGTGTAATTAAAGCTAAGTAAGCTTTTTTCTTAGTTATGTTATTAATCGTAGGACTTGGTAATCCAGGAACACAATACGAAAATACACGACACAATATTGGTTTCAAGGTCATTGACAAACTTGTCTCTGACTTTGGAGCCAGAGATATCTCCAAAAATGCCTTTCATGGCGAACTTTTTAAATCCCAAAATTTCTTACTTTTAAAACCCACAACTTTTATGAATATTTCTGGAAAGAGTGTTCAAGCTGTTAAAAATTTTTATAAAATTGAATTGGAAGATATTGTTGTTATTCATGATGATATTGACTTGCCATTTTCTGCACTCCGTTTTAAAAATGGAGGTGGGCATGGTGGACATAATGGTTTACGCTCTATTGATGCTATGATAGGCAAAGAGTATACTAGAGTACGTATGGGAGTTGGAAAACCTGAATATAAAAGTCAAGTGGCAGATTATGTTTTACATGACTTTGCAGTGGAAGAAGATAAAGTTTTGACTCCGTGGATAGAGCATACAGCTTCTGCAATTAAAGAGTTAGCATCAAAAACACTTGATGAAGTAAAGTCTAAACATTCATTAAAAAAATTTGAGGGTTAGTTAGATGTTTTTTAAGTATGTTGTTTTACATTATGTAAAAAATATGCTTATTATTCTTATGGGGCTAACAGGACTTTTTGCAGGGCTTGATTATCTTATGAATGGTTCTGCGTTAACCTCTTTTAATATTAAAATTTTATATGCTTTTTCTAAGTGGCAAGAGGCATTGAACCTTCTCTATCCTTTGTCCATAATTTTTGGGGCTATTTGGACCTATATCTCTTTTGTGAAAAATCATACGCTCTCCTCTTTTTATGCTTTAGGTTTCACACGAAAAGAGCTTTTAACTCCTTTTATTATTGTAGCTACAGCTACATATTTACTTTTTTTATCTCTAAATTTTACCTCTTTTGCAACTGCACATGATACAGCAAACAAGGTCTATAAAAATCAATATGGAGTAAGTAAAACTGAAGATTTGTTTTTTAAATATGATGATAGTTTTGTCTATATAGGAGCATTGATACCTGAGCGTTATAAAATAGAAGATTTAACAATTTTTAAGATGAAAAATAATAAAGTTATAGAAACATTTACAGCTAAAGAAGCATGGTATAACATTTATGAGTGGGTGGCATTTGATGTTTTAAAAAAGACAAAAGTGCTTGATGAAAAAGGTAATCAGTATTTGAAAGTTGAAAAAATTGTTCGATTACATACATTGAAAGATTATCAACCAAAAATTTTAAAATCTATTTATGATGGTAAAGAGCTAACACTTGATGCTGCAATTAAAGCTAAAAGGTTATTATCCAATCAAGGTCTATCGACTGAAGCATTACGTGCAGACATATATAGTAAAATTGCTCTTCCTCTTTTTTCAATAGCTTTAATTATTATTCTTATTTTGTCTTTTCCTTTTCATGCTCGTTATATGAATATTTCTGCAACAAGTATGAAAGCATTAGGGGGAACACTTTTTACGTGGGGTATTCTTTTTGCACTTCAACGTATAGGAGAGAATGGAACTGTTATGCCAGAGTTGGCAATAGTTTTACCCATAGTTCTTCTCTTTATTTATGCTGGATATGTTTTTACTAAATCAGGACGACAGATTTAATCACCAACCTATAACCAAAATTTAGATAAAATCGCGACCATTATAACAATTAGGAACGATTTATTATGAGTTTAGATATAACAACTTTAGTCAAAAAGTATGACACACCCCTTTATCTGTATGATTTTAACAATATTACCAACCGATATGAAGAGCTGAAAGATGCTTTTTCAGGTAAGAAATCTTTGGTTGCTTATGCCGTAAAGTCTAACTCTAATTTAGCTGTTATTCGTCACCTAGCAAATTTAGGTGCTGGTGCTGATTGTGTCAGTATTGGAGAAGTTCGTCGAGCTTTAAAAGCTGGTGTTAAAAAATATCGTATTATTTTTTCAGGTGTAGGTAAAAGAGACTCTGAAATTCGTGAAGCACTGCAAGAGGATATTTTACTAATTAATCTTGAGAGTGAAGCTGAGATGAAACGGGTTGAGATGATTGCAGCAGAACTAGGAAAAGAGGCACGTATCTCTATTCGTGTTAATCCAAATGTTGACCCTAAAACACACCCTTACATTTCTACTGGACTGCATGAAAATAAATTTGGTGTAAGTTTAGATACAGCAAAGCGTATGTACATTTATGCTAAAAAATCTGAGCATTTAAACCCTGTAGGTATTCATTTTCATATTGGTTCTCAACTGACCGAGTTATCACCTATTACAGAAGCATGTGGTATAGTAGCTGATTTGGTTCGTTCTTTAGATGCTATTGGTATAGAGATTAAATTCTTTGATATAGGTGGAGGATTAGGAGTGGTTTATGATGATGAAAAAACCATCGCACCTGCTGACTATGCCAAAGCAATTATCAGTCAAATAAAAGGTTTAGATATTACCATACTTTCAGAACCAGGACGCTACATGATGGCAAACTCAGGTATTTTTCTTACCTCTGTGCTTTATGAAAAGGTAAATGGTGACAAACGTTTTGTTATTGTTGATGGGGCTATGAATGATTTGCTTCGTCCAAGTCTTTATAATGCCTATCATAAGATAGAAGCTGTTCAAAAAGAGGGAGAGAAAACTCCTGCAGATGTGGTAGGTCCCGTTTGTGAAAGTGGAGACTTTTTAGGAAAAAATGTAGAGCTTCCACCTTTATCTCATCATGATATCTTAGTAGTACACTCTGCAGGTGCTTATGGTTTTACTATGTCAAGTAACTACAATACACGTGGACGTGCTGCAGAGGTAGCCATTTTAGATGGAAAAGATTATCTTATTAGAGAGCGTGAAACATTTGAAGACCAAGTAAGATTAGAAGAGAGCTGCGATACGAGTTGGCAGATATAAAAAACTCTAGAAGTAGACCAATATGTTTACTTAAATAATGAAAGAGGAAAAATCATGACACTTGATGAATTACGAATTCAAATAGATACCATAGACGATACTTTACTAGAACTATATAATAAAAGAATGGAGTATGTTCATCAAGTGGGTGAGCTTAAAAATACAACTGGTGCTCCTATCTATAGACCAGAGCGTGAACAGTCAATCTTAAATCGCTTAAAAGCTAAAAATTCTGGAAAGTTAACAGAGAGTGCTATTGATGCACTTTTTTTAGAAATGTTTGCAGTAGCTAGAAATCTTGAGCGTCCAGAGGGAATTGCTTATCTTGGACCTGAAGCCAGTTTTACACATCAAGCTGCTGAGAGTAAATTTGGTGCCATGAGTGCTTACTTACCTATAGGTTCGATAAAGGGTGTATTTAGAGAGGTAAGTCGTGGAACAGCCAAGTTTGGTGTGGTTCCTATTGAAAACTCTTCAAATGGTATTGTTAGTGATACGATTAACTGTTTAAATGATTATGATTTAAAAATTATTGCAGAGGTGTTTGTAGGGATACATCATACTTTAGCAACTACTTGTAATGAGATTAAAGAGATTAAACGTATCTACTCTAAAGATATTGCTTTTGACCAGTGTCATAATTTTTTACAGGATGTTGGACTAGATGAAGTAGAACTTATACCTGTAGAGTCAACTGCAAAAGCTGCAAAACTTGCTATGAACGAAGAAGGTGCAGCAGCTATCTGTGCTGATGTGGCTGCAAAGCTTTATAATCTACCAATACTTTATGAAAACATAGAAGATTGTGCTGATAATAAAACGAGATTTTTTATAGTTAGTAATTTTGATAATCTGCCTTCTGGTGATGATAAAACATCTATGTTGGTACGTCTGCCAAATACTCCAGGTGCATTGGTCTCTTTTTTAAATGATTTTGAGAAATTCAATATTAATTTGACTAAGATTAAATC
>JALUMR010000003.1:0-8665 GCA_027055805.1 Campylobacteraceae bacterium | reverse complement strand
AATCCAAAAGGTTGTAGTCTTAAGGTAGCTGACGTGATTGCTGAAAATGCCAATAAAGCTTTTTTATATCCTGATGACTCTATGTTTGAACTTAAAGATGCTCTCTCTAAAAAGTTTGATGTTGTTGCTGACAATATTATTATTGGTGCAGGTTCTGACCAAGTTTTAGAGTTTGTCTCTCGGGCTTTATTAAGTGAAGGTGATACTGTTCTTATGTCAAAAGTAACGTTTGCGATGTATGAGATTTATGCAAAACAGATGGGTGCTAAAATAGTAAGAACTCCTAGTTATGAACATAAAGTAGATGAGTTTATAGAGGCATATAAAGAACATAAACCTAAGATAATCTATATTTGTACGCCAAATAATCCTACAGGTGATGCCACAAGTAGAGAGGATGTTTTAAAGATTATTGAGGCAGTAGATAAAGATACTTTGATTGTTGTAGATGGTGCTTATATGGAGTATGCAGCTGCAAAAGATGAGAAGTATCGTATTGAGCCTAATGATGTTATAAATTTCTCTAATGTTATTTATTTGGGAACATTCTCTAAAGCTTATGGTTTAGGGGGGATGCGTGTGGGTTATGGTATAGGAGATAAAATACTTATCAATGAGTTGTATAAGATGCGTCCACCATTTAACATTACCACACTTTCATTGGCAGCAGCCATCGAAGCATGTAAAGATGAACTATTTGTAGAAGAGTCTATTGCTTTACATACTAAAGAGATAACACGTTATGAAAATTTTGCAAAAGAGAATGGTTTTGAATATATAAATAGTTATACCAATTTTATCACTTATCTTTTTTCTGACAATATGGACTCAACAAAAATTTCTGATGCCTTACTTAAGCAGGGTGTGATTATTCGTAACTTAGCCTCATATGGTATGAATGCTGTTCGTATTACCATCGGAACTAAAGAACAAAATGATAGACTCTTTGAAGTATTAAGGAGAGTATTGGATGAGTAAATTTGGAGATTTAAAAGAGAAAAGTATAGAAGAATTAGAGTCTATTGCAGAGCAAGTACGTCAAAAAATACTTGACACAGTAAGTAAAAATGGTGGACATCTAAGTTCAACTTTGGGTGCTACAGATATTATTGTAGCCATGCATTCTGTTTTTGATGCAAAAAAAAATCCTTTTATTTTTGATGTTTCTCATCAAGCATATGCCCATAAACTGGTAACAGATAGATGGGATGAATTTGATACCTTACGTCAGTTTGGTGGACTCTCTGGTTATACAAAACCAAAAGAGTCAGATAGTGACTACTATATGGCAGGTCACTCTTCAACCTCTATTTCATTGGCTACAGGTGCTGCAAAAGCCATTGCTTTAAATGGTGAACAAGATGAACGTGTTCCCATCGCTTTTATAGGGGATGGTTCTATGTCTGCTGGTATGGTGTATGAAGCTATGAATGAGTTGGGAGATAGAAAGTACCCAGCAATTATCATTTTAAATGATAATGAGATGAGTATAGCCTCTCCTATAGGTGCTTTAAGTCGTATTTTATCTCAAACGATGGCTTCTCCTTTTTATCAGAAGTTTAAAGCTAAAACTAAAGATATGTTAGAAACACTTCCTGATGGTGCAACCTATTTGGCAAAACGATTTGAGGAGTCTTTTCACCTGATTACCCCTGGAATTTTATTTGAAGAGTTAGGGTTAGAGTATATTGGTCCTATCGATGGTCATAATATCGCTTCTATAAAAGAGACACTGATTTTAGCAAGAGATATGAAACGTCCAGTTCTTATTCATGTCCAGACTACAAAAGGTAAAGGATATGAAGTAGCAGAGGGTGCTGGTTCAGAGAAAGAGCATTGGCATGGTGTTGGTGCTTTTGATGTAAGCACAGGAGATTCGCTAAAGAAATCTGCACCAAAAGCCTCCACAGCTATTTTTGCTGAAACTTTAGTTGAACTGGCAGATAAAGATGAAAAAGTAGTGGGAGTAACTGCAGCCATGCCAAGTGGAACAGGTATGGCTAATGCTATAGCAAAGTATCCTGAACGTTTTTGGGATGTTGCTATTGCAGAGCAACACGCTGTAACCTCTATGGGACCTTTAGCCAAAGAGGGCTTTAAACCATTTTGTGCCTTGTATTCCACCTTTTTACAAAGAGGCTACGACCAAGTTATTCATGACATCTGTCTCATGAACTTGGGTGTGGCTTTTGCTATAGATAGAGCAGGGATTGTAGGTGAAGATGGTGAGACTCATCAAGGTGTATTTGATATCTCATTTTTACGTACCATACCAAACATGACCATATTTGCTCCATCAAGTGATACAACTATGAGATTGGCAATGGAGTATGCAAAAGATTTTCCTACTCCTTGTGCTTTTAGGTATCCAAGAGGAGCTTTTATATCACAAGATAACAATGTCACTCCTTTTGAATTGGGTAAGTCTCGAATTGTTAAAGAGGGTGAGAATATTCTTTTTGTAGGTTATGGTAATGGTATTGGTAGAGCAGAGGAGGTGGCTGATTTACTTGAATTCAGTCCTACTATTTTAGATTTACGTTTTATAAAACCTTTAGATACAGAGACGTTACTAGAGTTGGCTAAAACACATAAAAAATGGTATATATTTTCAGACTCAGTAAAAATGGGTGGGGTAGGTTCTGCTATTTTAGAGATGTTAAGCCAAGAGAGTATTCAAGATATAGACTTAACTACATTTGAGTATGAAGATGAGTTTATTCCTCATGGTAATACAAAATTGGTTGAAGAGTCATTGGGTATTTTACCTGAACAATTGGCTAAAAAAATAATAAATTAAACAGAAAATATTATTTTCTGTGATAAAATTATAAGAAAATAAGAGATAAGGAAAGAAAAGAATGTCAAAAGAATATATTTTTACCAGTGAATCGGTAACAGAAGGTCACCCTGATAAGATGGCTGATCAAATATCTGATGCAATATTGGATTATATTATTGAGAGAGACCCTCATGCAAGAGTTGCTTGTGAAACTTTAGTAAGTAATGGTTTTTGTGTTATTGCTGGTGAATTAAAGACAGGTGCATATGCCCCAATGCAAGAGATTGCAAGAGAAGTTATTAGAGAAATTGGTTATACCAATGCATCATTTGGTTTTGACTATCGCTCAGCTGGTGTTTTAAATGGAATAGGTGAGCAGAGCCCCGACATTAACCAAGGTGTTGACCAATCTTCAGGAGAGATAGGAGCAGGGGATCAAGGTTTAATGTTTGGTTATGCTTGTAGAGAGACACCTGAACTTATGCCTTTACCTATTTTATTGGCACATAAAATTACTGCTAAACTGGCAGAAGTGAGAAAAAATGGAACAGTTCCTTTTTTAAGACCAGATGGTAAAGCACAGGTCAGTGTAAAGTATGTTGATGACAAACCCGTAGCCATTGATACCATAGTAGTTTCAACACAACATGATGATGAGATTACTCATGAAGTGCTTTGTGAAGCTGTCATGACTGAAGTTATTAAAGAGGTAATCCCTTCTGAACTGTTATCAGATGATATCATTTATCATATTAATCCTACAGGACGTTTTGTCATTGGTGGACCTCAAGGTGATGCTGGGTTAACAGGTCGTAAGATTATTGTTGATACTTATGGAGGTTCATGTCCTCATGGTGGTGGAGCTTTTTCTGGTAAAGATCCTACAAAAGTTGACCGTTCAGCAGCCTATGCAGCTCGTTATGTGGCGAAGAACTTGGTAGCAGCAGAGGTAGCAGATAAAGTTACTATTCAAATTGCTTATGCTATTGGTGTAGTACAACCAGTTTCTATAATGGTAGATACGCATGGTACAGGTAATTTTGATGAAAGTCAAATAGAAGCTTGTGTTAAAGAACTTTTTGATCTCTCTCCAGCTGGAATTATTAAAGAGCTTGATTTGTTACGACCTATTTATAAAAAAACTGCAGCTTATGGACATTTTGGTCGAGAAGATGAAGGTTTTACATGGGAAATGACAAATCGTAAAGAAGATATAAAATCATTTTTTAAATAGCTTCTATATTTACTTTTGATATTGATAGTGTTTATTGATATTTAATGTGAAAAAAGTGATTAAATAGTACAAATTAGGCTAAAAAGTTGGGTTAAAAATTCCTTATTAAAGAATTTCTTAATTTTCTTTGGCTATAGTTTGTATACCCAATTATAATAAAAGGAATAAAAATGGCAGTAAAAATTTTAGATACTTGTATCAACTGTGCAGCTTGTATTGACGAATGTCCAACAGAAGCAATTGTAGATGAGGATGATAACCCAACGGGAGAAGAGATTTACTACGTATACGAAGACAAATGTGTTGAGTGTGTAGGTCACTTTGATACTCCAGCTTGTGCTGAAGCTTGTCCAACTGAAGAGTGTATCGTTTGGGGTGAACCAAAAGAAGGTATGACACTTCATCCAGATAGAGGCGAAGCAGGTTCAGACGTAGTTGAAGACTAAGTTCTAGCTTTTTCTTGAGAGGTGTGATTCTTTTATCATACTTCTCAATCACATTTATTCTCTCTTCTTTTCTGAAAAAAAATCTTATATTTAATAACTTTCTGATATAATTCCAGCTCAAAATACTTTAGTAGTGATTTAACTTTATAGAATCGCTAAGCTTAATGGAGCAAAAACGTGGAACAAACATTATCAATCATCAAACCAGATGCAGTAGCAAAGAACGTTGTAGGACAGATTCTTGCAAGATTTGAAGCAGCTAACCTTAGAATAGCAGCAACAAAAAAGATTCAGTTAACTCAAGCAGATGCCGAAGCATTTTATGCTATTCATGCTGAGCGTCCTTTCTTTAAAGACCTTGTAGCGTTTATGATTTCTGGACCAGTTGTTGTCACTGTACTTGAAGGTGAGAATGCAATGCAAACAAATAGAGACCTAATGGGTGCTACAAATCCTGCAGAAGCAGAAGCTGGTACAATCAGAGCTGACTTTGCAGAGAGTATTGATGCTAATGCTGTTCACGGTTCGGACTCAGTTGAGAATGCAGTTAATGAAATTAACTTCTTCTTTGCACAAAGAGAGCTTGTATAAGTTTTTAAACTATGAAAATAGTTTACGATAAAATTGGTCAGACAAAAAAACCTTTTGAGCTTATCGTCTCGGGCGTTAAGTTAGAAGGTACACTGGCAAAAAGTGGTTATCATCGGCTTAGACTAGAGGGAAACCTTGAGGGTCAAGTAGAACTTTCTTGTGATAGATGTGGAAAAGCATATCAGCAAGATATGAACTACCCTCTTCATTTAACATTAAGTGATGAAGTTGTAGAGACTAAAGATGATTTAGATATAATCGAATTTATTGATGGAGTGATAGATCTTGAATTTATAGTTCAAAGTGAAATAGCTTCTATTGAAAACTCATATCATTATTGTGATGAGTGTGAGAATGATGAACAAGAGTTCGAAAAAGAATTTTAAGGGGCAGGGACTTTACTCTCTGTATTTCATGGACTGAAGTCCATGTTCCTCTATACAACAATACAAAGGAAAATATTATGGCAGTACCTAAGAGACGTCACAGTAAAACTAGAGCAGCAAAAAGAAGAACGCATTACAAATTAACATTACCAAGACCTGTAAAAGATGCAGATGGTACATGGAGAATGCCTCACCATATGAACATGACAACTGGTGAATACAACACAACAAAAGCGTAAGTAAGCAGTTCTGATGATAAGAATTGCTATTGATGCAATGGGTGGGGACTTTGGTCCCGAACCTATTATAGAAGGCGTAACTCAAGCCTTAGATGAAAAAACATTCTTACCTATACTTGTAGGTGATAGAGAACAGATACTTCAACACCTCCCACAATACTATCTTGAACAAGTTGAAATTGTAGAGTCTACAGATGTTATTGCTATGAGTGAATCAGCTACTAAAGCACTTAAAAGAAAAGAGTCTTCTATTTATAAAGCAGTAGAGTTGGTACGGGAGAAACATGCTGATGCTGTTGTTTCTGCTGGGCACTCTGGTGCAACCATGGCTTTGGCAACACTACGTATAGGTAGATTGCCTCATATCTCTAAACCTGCTTTAGCAACACTTATGCCAAGTCTTTCCCGTAATGGAAAAACATTACTGTTAGATGTGGGAGCTGTTACGGACTGTACAGCTAAAAATTTATATGAGTTTGCCATTATGGGTGAGGTTTATGCTCAAAAAGTTTTAGGACTTAGAAACCCTTCCGTTGGATTATTGTCTAATGGAGAGGAGGAGAGTAAAGGTAATGCTTTAACTAAAGAGGCATTTAAACTGCTTCAAGATGTTCCTGGGTTCAAAGGTAATGTTGAAGGTTCTGATATTTTTGATGGCTCAGTAGATGTGGTTGTCTGTGATGGTTATACAGGAAATATCGTACTTAAGGCAAGTGAAGGTGTGGTTAAAACGATCTTTACTTTAATGAAAGATCAGATAAGAAAATCTATTCCTGCTAAGTTTGGTGCTCTGCTTATGAGAAAAAAAGTATTCACTAAGCTAAAAAAGAAGGTAGATTATGCAGAATATGGTGGTGCCCCTTTACTTGGAGTGAATGGTTGTGCTATTATATCGCACGGAAAAAGTAACTCTAAAGCAATTAAAAATGCTATTTTTCAAGCCATCACTTATAGTGATTCTAATGTAAATAGTGCTATAGAGAAACTGCTAACAGAACAAAACAAATAAGGTAAATAATGTACGCAAAATTTCATTCTATTGGGGCTTATGTTCCCTCTAAAGTATTAAGTAATGCCGATCTTGAGAAGATGGTTGACACAAGTGATGAGTGGATTTTAAAGCGTACAGGTATATCTGAACGACGTATGGCTGCAGCTGATGAGTATACCAGTGATATGGCTGCAAAAGCCTCTAAAATTGCTATAGAGAGAGCAGGTTTAGAGAGATCTGATATAGACTTAATAGTCTGTGCAACAGTGACTCCAGACTATTTTAATATGCCGGCAACTTCATGTATTATTTCAGATAAGTTGGGTATTAAAAATGTTCAAGCATTTGATATATCTGCAGCTTGTTCAGGTTTTGTCTATGCTATGAGTGTTGCTAAAGCATTTATAGAGTCTGGAATGAAAAAACATGTACTTATCATTGGTGCTGAGAAGTTTTCTTCTATTGTAGACTATACAGATAGAACAACATGTATACTCTTTGGAGATGGAGCAGGGGCAGCTGTTATCTCTGCTACAGAAGATAAATCAGAGGCTTTTATAGATGTTCACGCTTCTGCTGATGGTTCATATGCAGATTTTTTAGTAACTCCAGCTCCTGGTTGTGTAAATCCTGTTTCTCAAAAAGTTCTTGATGAAGGTCTTAATTTTGTTCAGATGAAGGGAAATGAAACTTTTAAACTTGCCGTTAAGACTTTAACCAAAGATGTAAAAAATATTTTAGCAGCAAACAAGATAAATTCAGAAGATATTCCTCACTTCATCCCTCATCAAGCCAATTATAGAATTATAAAAGCTGTTGGTGACTCTCTTAAAATGAAAGAGGAACAAGTAGTAGTAACTGTAGGGAAATACGGAAATACTTCAGCAGCGTCTATTCCTATGGCAATCAATGATATTTGGGAGTCGGGTCGTCTTAAAAAAGGTGAGTTAATGTTGTTAGACACCTTCGGTGGTGGACTAACATGGGCAAGTGCCTTACTCCCTTTTGCAGGAGAAAATGCGTAGGGTGTAGTCCCCAACTACAGCGTCAAATTAAAACGTTGTTAGTTTACTTAGCAAAAACTTATATTTCATAGATATAATACCCTTATGAAAAAATTAATAAACCTACTCCTTTTAACTGTTATGTTTTTTTCCATAGCACATGGAGTGGTTTTAGAGAATGATTTTGGTGACCACTGCTCGGTAAAAGAGTATGTTAGTGAGTTTGACCATGCCATTGAACATCATGATGACCATAAGGGTGATTGTTGCGAAACACACTTTATGTTTCATCTCTCTTTTTTACTGCCTGATAACCTCTCTTTTTTTGAACAGATTACTCTTGATACAACCATAGAGTATAATTTACATCTTAACAATACGCTATATTTTAATAACACCTTTCGACCTCCTATCGCCTAAATATTTTTTAACTCACCCCAAAAAAATTATTATATTTAGGAACACTTATGAAAAAAAATATCATTGGTCTGTTCTGTGTAGCCATGCTTCATGCCGAAAATTATGATGCACTACTAGAACTTGCCATTAACAACAACGCACAACTACAGATAGCCCAAAGCCAAGGAGAACAAGCTAAACTCCAAGGGCAAATGACGACGAGACTAGAGAACCCAAATGTTGAGTTTGAACTCTCAGACTTTTCAAATAGACGACTCTTAAGAGAGAACCAAATAGGAGCTAGGGTAGGGGCGAGTCAATCGCTTCTGCTTCCTTGGGTTAAAGAGGATAAAAAGAGACTTACACAAACGCAAGTAGAGGAGCAAGAGCAAAGTTTCAGGCTTTCAAAAGCAGAATTTATCTATCGCTTTAATCGGCTATATCTCCTCTATAAAGAGGCAGTTAAACAAAGGGAACTACAACAAGAGGCATTAGAGATTTCTCAAAAGATACTCTCTATAGCAAAGGGTCGTTTTGAGGGTGGAACAGTAGCTAAGAGTGAGCTGTTTCAAGCTCAAATTGAAGAGCAAGAG
>JALUMR010000002.1:11318-17444 GCA_027055805.1 Campylobacteraceae bacterium | reverse complement strand
TTAATGAGGTTGCCTATAAGCTCTTGCTTGTATTTGTTTTGAGCTATCTCTATGTCCACTTTACTTAACTCTTCTACCAGTGCTGTAGCTTGTATCTCTGGAGCGATAATATGGTTTTTGGTTTTAAAGTTTTCAAGCTTTTTAGAGCTGTACTGAACACGCTCTTCAACTTTTTTAAGCTGTTGGTCATAAGAGTTAATAATGACTGATGCATCATCTTTAATATCGTCTATGCTTTGTTTTGTATAAATCTCTATAAGATTTTTGAGGTAAGCTTCACCTCTATGAGGAAGGTTATCTAAAAAGGAGAGGGTAATAAAAGGTGAAGTTTTATCTGCTTCTATGTTTAGGTTTTTAGAGACAATTTCTTCATAAACATAATGTTTGGTTCCTGCTAGTTCAATGGTATAAGGTGAGTTAAAATCTCTTTTTTTATCTACCATAAGTCTGAACTTTTCATTTGTAACCATTTCACTGTAGTGATAAGTACCTATGGTGTCATTTGTAAAAATACCTACGACATATAGTTTATATTGTGTATTGTCTATAGGCTCTATAATAAGATGCATTCCATAATCTCTAAAGTCATTTATTTTAACATCGGTCACTTCTATAGATAGATTAGAGTCTATCTCTACCTCTTTATGTTTTTCATCGGTAATAAAGTAGCGAACCATATAGCCATTGACTTTGTTTAAAACTTTTTCGTTGGTTCGGTAGGTTTTTAATAGAGTAATATCTTTTTCCAGGTCAGTAGAACCTCCTATGTCTCCACCAAGTAACATTGCAGCAGCTCCACTCATAGAGAAGCTTCCTGCATCTTTGTCTTCTGCTTTCACCTCTAGTGTAACTGTTGATTTGTAGTATTTAGGCATTAAGTAGACTTTTACTGCTACTGCAAGAGTAATGAGAATGGTGAAAAATATTATAGACCATTTATAATGACCAATTGTTCTAAAAAGTTCTCGTAGGTTAATCTCGTCTTTCTGTATAATATGAGGAGAAGTATTGTTTTGCATTAAAACCCTTTAGTTATTTTTCAAGTATGTATAAGATACAAATGGAGCTAAAATATTAGATATAAGACCAAATATAGGACGAATGGCTGATATATTGGTATTGATGGCTTTCATACTGGTAGGTAGAACATAGACAATATCATTGGGTTGAATCATTAATCTAGCATGAGTGATTGAGTTAATGTCTGTTAAGTCTATCATTATTGTCTTTGCACCATTTTGTAGAGAACGGATAATTAGAATCTTTTGTCTATTTGCAGTATTTGTGAAGTCACCTGCTTGAGCAATGGCTTGGAGTAGGGTAATTTGTTCATTTTCTAGTTTGTAGTTACCTGGTCTTTTTACTTCACCAATGACATAAATACGTTTGTTTAGTACTTCTAACCGAACTTTTGAATAGTTCAGATATTTATCATAACCATCTTGAATCTTTTTAGCAGCCTCTTTTTGTGTGAGTCCTGCTATGTGGACATCTTCTAGTAATGGTAAAGATAAAATACCATCACTGTCAACAAGTAGACCTTTATCTTGTGTGGCTGCTAGTGGGTTAGCAGAGCTTAAGTCAGGGTGTTGGTAGACAATGAGGGAGACTCTATCATTTGGAACGACTTTATATTCAAATTTAACATTTTTATGAACCGTAGATGTTGTGATATTTTTTAAAGTTTCACTTTTATTAAAAAGAATATAGTCCTCTTTTAAGCTACATCCTGTGATAAGTTGAGATATGAAGAAAAGGGTTAAAATAGATAGTATATTAAAGTTTTTTTTCAAAGGTAAATTCCTTTTAATGTAATTGATATGTAACATTTTACAGTATATGTTTTTAAATCATCGTTAATGAGATAATTTCAAGATAAAATAATGTTACTCAATGAAACAAAATAAATAATTCTTTAATCTAATAAATCATTAATTGTTTATATATATTTTTTTAATAAATAAGCCATTCAAATTTGTTACTTTGCTATAATCTTTTTATTATTTTTTTAGAAGGTTAATTTATTATGATAACAACACGTTTTGCACCATCACCTACTGGTTATTTACATATTGGAGGGCTTAGAACTTCTCTCTTTTCATGGCTTTGGGCTAGAAAGAATGAGGGGCAATTTTTATTGAGAATTGAAGATACTGACTTAGCACGAAATTCAGAAGATGCTGTTGCAGCCATTTTAAAAGCATTTGACTGGGTAGGGATGTCTTATGATGGTGAGGCTCTTTTTCAGTCTAAGCGTTTTGATGTTTATGCTAAGTATATAGAGCAGTTACTTGAAGAGGGTAAGGCGTACAAGTGTTATATGTCTAAAGATGAGCTAACAGCACTACGTGAAGAGCAGATGGCAAAGGGTGAACGTACACGTTATGATGGTCGTTACCGTGACTTTACTGGTACCCCACCTGAAGGAGTAGAACCTGTTATACGAATTAAAGCTCCACAAGAGGGGATGATAACTTTTAACGATGGTGTAAAGGGAGAGATAAACATAGCAGCTTCAGAGGTTGATGACTTTGTTATTGCTCGTGCAGGTGGGGTTCCTACCTATAACTTTGTAGTGGCTATTGATGATGCCCAGATGGGTTTAACTGATGTAATTCGTGGTGATGACCACCTTTATAACACACCCAAACAGTTGGTAGTCTATGAAGCGTTAGGTTTTAAGATACCAAACTTTTATCATGTAGCGATGATAAATAATGAACAAGGGAAAAAACTTTCTAAGCGTGATGGAGCAACCGATGTTATGGAGTATAAAACTTTAGGGTATTTACCTGAAGCACTTTTGAACTTTTTGGTGCGTTTGGGCTGGAGTCATGGAGACCAAGAGATATTTTCAGTTGAAGAGATGATAGAACTCTTTGACCCTAAAGATATCAATAAGAGTTCATCTAACTACAATCTCGATAAGCTCTTATGGCTCAATGCTCACTATATTAAAAATATGGAACATGATAAGTTAGCTGAATTGTTGGTTGAGTATGGTGTAGATATCAGAACTCATGAGAAAAAAGATTTAATTTTAAACGCAACAAAAGAGCGTGGAAAAACTTTAGTAGAGTTAGCAAGTCAGATTAATCTGATTTTAAATGCTCCCACTGAGTATAATGCAAAGAACTTTAAAAAAGCATTTAAAGAGGATACTCCTGAGATATTAAATACTTTTATGAATCTCTTAAAAGAGGCAGAGCTTAATGAAGTGGCAGATTATCATAAAGTTATGGAAGCTGTGGTTGAGCAAAAAGAGATAGGCTTTGGAAAAATAGGTATGCCTTTGCGTGTGGTTCTTCTTGGTTCGATGACAGGTTCTGGGCTAGATGAGATTATGGCAATTTTAGGGGTAGATGAGACAATAAAAAGAATTAATAGAGCCATAGAGTTGATAAACGCGTAGGGTGCGATTGCTATCGCACCCTATATACGCATAAACAAAATGTACTGGTTACGAAGCTCCAGAGATTGTGAAAGAACTAGGAGAAGGGACTTTAGTCCCGTAAAAAATCCTTATTCCATAGGATTCGTGGACTAAAGTCCACGCCCCTAAGGAAGTTCTTTCTCAGTCTATGGAGCTTGGGAACAAAAAAATAATAAGGTAATAGCAAATGATAAAAACAATTTTTAGAGAATATGATATACGTGGAATTTTTGAAAAAGAGCTAAATGAGCAGAGTGTTAAACTCATTGGTTACTTTTTAGGTAAAAAAATTAAAGATTTAGGTGGTGTAGTTTCTATTGGGTATGATGCAAGAACCCATTCACCTATATTAAGAGATTATTTGGCTTCTGGTCTTAACTTTGCAGGGTGTAAAGTACTAGACATGGGAATGGTGGCAACTCCTGTCAACTACTTTTCAAACTATGTGCAACCTGAAAATGTTGAAGAACCAGTAGTCGCATCTGTGATGATTACGGGTTCGCATAACCCAAGTGAATACAATGGCTTTAAAATGACTTTAGATAAGGCTCCATTTTTTGGAGATGATATCTATGCCTTGGGTGATGAGATAATTGCCAATGCAACGATGGAGATTCCTGACAATACTGAACGAACAGAGATAGCGTCTAAAAAACAATATATTGACTATATGATTGAGAATTTTTCTCATCTAAAAGGTTTTGATAAAAAGATAGTTATGGATGGGGGAAATGGTGTTGCTGATACAGTAATAACTGATATATTTGATGGATTAGCATTAAATTATGAGGGAATTTATATGGAGCCTGATGGAACATTTCCTAACCATCACCCAGACCCTTCAGTAGAGGAAAATCTAGTAGATGTTAAAGCTCTTTTAAAGAAAAATGGAGACATCGCTTTTGCCTATGATGGGGATGCTGATAGAATTGCTGTTTTAACGCATAAATATAATATAAAAGGTGACCAAATGGCACTTTTATATTCGATGAAGATGGAAAACCCTACAGTTATAGGTGAAGTTAAATGTTCACAAGTGATGTATGATGAGTTGGAACGACGTGGAGCAAAAGCCATTATGTACAAAACTGGTCACTCAAATTTAAAAGTAAAAATGAGAGAGACCAACGCAGACTTGGCTTGTGAAGTGAGTGGGCATATCTTCTTTAAGCATCGCTACTTTGGTTATGACGATGCTATCTATGCCACTCTACGTATGTTAGAGTTACTTCAAGATGGTATTGACTTAGATGCCGAGCTTGATGCTTTACCTTTGGTTTACTCTACAGAAGAGATAAAAGTAGAAACAAGTGAAGAGCAGAAGTTTTTGATTATAGATAAAGTAAAAGAGCTGTTAGAAAACCCTCCTGGTGATTTTCCAAAAATAGTCAATATTATTGATGTTGATGGGGTACGTATTAATTTTGAAAATGGTTGGGGATTGGTTCGTGCAAGTAACACTACACCAGTACTGGTTACCCGTTTTGAGTCAACCGATGAAGCATTGGCAAAAGAGTATGAAAATAGAGTTAATGCATTGATAGAAGATGCAAAATCATTACTAAAGTAGTCTTTTATGAAAAATAGAATTCATTTTAATGTATGTGAGAGACAAGAGGACGAGAAACTACAACTTTTTTCTGCAATAGAATTAGAAAAAAGTTCTATTGGATATTATAATTTACCTGAACAAAATATTGATGATATTTTAGAGTATGTTAATGAGTTTAATGGTGATATAGAAAATATTGTAGTATTAGGAATAGGAGGAAGCTCTCTAGGCTCTAAAGCTATTTATGAGTTTTTGAAACCCGTAAAAAAGCCGAAAAGAAAACTCTACTTTTTTGAGAGTACAGACCCTCTAAATATTATGGAGATACTTTCACAAATAGATTTAGAAAAATCTCATTTTTTAATTATCTCTAAGTCGGGAACAACGGTTGAGACCATCTCTATTTTTAAGTATCTTTATAACATACAAAATTCTGCTTCAAACTATACCTTTATAACGGATGAAGCTTCTCCTTTAGATAAATTTGCACAGGAGATAGGTTCAAAAACTTTTTATTTACCTACCAATGTAGGAGGTCGTTTCTCGGTTCTTTCGGTTGTAGGTTTATTGCCTTTAGCACTTTGTGGTGTTGATATTAAGGCACTTTTATCTGGAGCAGATAAAGTAAAAGAGAGTTTTTTTAATGATGGATACTTAAAAGAGTCTCTTTTAAATAAAGCAATTTTTTATGCAAAATACCATACAACATATAATATAAATTGTCTCTTTGCGTACTCTGAAACTTTGCGTTACTTTTCAGAATGGTATGTTCAGCTTTGGGGTGAGAGTTTGGGCAAAAAACAGTGTAACTCTGCATTTCACGTGGGTGTGACACCCATAGGACTGATTGGACCTAAAGACCAACACTCATTTTTACAGTTAATTGTAGAGGGTACACGTGACAAATCTATTACTTTTATTAAGATAGAAGATTTTCAAAATGAGCTTACTGTCCCTGATATTAAATTGCCTCATTTGGAATCATTAGATATACTTAATGGTATAACTTTTCATGATTTAATAACGATGCAAAGTGATTCAGTGATAGAAGCATTACAGTTACAAGGCGATATCCCCTTAGATGAAATTATTATTGAACGGGTTAGTGAAGAGAGTATTGGACAGCTAATTTATTATTATG
>JALUMR010000002.1:972-11218 GCA_027055805.1 Campylobacteraceae bacterium | reverse complement strand
GAAAAACCAGATCCAAAAGATGCTCCATCTAATTTGGCAATTATTGGTCGCTATATTTTAACGCCTGATATTTTTGATATTTTAAAAGAGACCAAAGCAGGTAAGGGTGGTGAAATTCAGATTACCGATGCACTTCTTGAACAGGCAAAGCAGGGCAAGGTTATTGCTTTTAAATTTAAAGGAAAGCGTTTTGATTGTGGGTCTGTTGATGGGTTTGTTGAGGCTACGAATTGGTTTTATGATAAGATGAAATCGTAGGGTGTTTTCCCATGAAAACACCGTCAAAACCAAATCTATATTTTAATCAATTTTAAATGTTATAACACGGTGTAGTCAGGGACTACACCCTACTGTCCACCGTAATAACGGTATGTACATTCCCTCTTGGGTTGTAGTCGGCTACTACTTTTATCCACTTTGGTTTCATGTTTCTATTTAAAGCATCAAAAATTTCATTGGCAGAGTTCTCATGTGAGATGTGCCTGTTCATAAATGAGTTAATATAAAGTTTTAGGGCTTTTAGCTCTATCACTTTTTCATCTGGGCAGTAGCTTAACTTGATGGTTGCGAAGTCTGGGTAGCCACTTCTTGGACATTTACACATGAATTCGGGGAGTTCGATGTCGATGGTGTACTCTTTTTTATGTTCGTTGGGCCAGTAGTTTTCTTTTAAATTTATATCAAATTCTGCTATCTCTTTTTCGCCGTATTTCATTTTATTTCCTAGTTTTTGTTTTGTTTCTCTTTGTCACTTTTTTTTCTTTGTTTGGCAACGAAAGAAAGAAAAGTAACCAAAAAAAAGAAAGTGCCAATTGCTGACGATGAAAAGTGACTCTCTTTTATTTGGAATTTGGTTGGGGTTAAGTTATTGCCTTATACTATATTATTTGTAATAGTAGGGTAGAGGAGCTACCCTACGGTTTTTATACATCTAAATGTTTTACATCTTTAGCATGTGTTTCTATGTAAGCTCGTCTTGGCTCTACTTCATCACCCATGAAGAGTACAAAGGTATCAGATGCAGTTTCATCATCGTCAATAACTACTTGTAGTAAACGTCTATCTTCAGGGTTCATAGTAGTCTCCCAAAGCTGTTCTGGGTTCATCTCACCTAGACCTTTGTAACGTTGAATATAAGCACCTTTTTTAGCACTTGCTTCAACCATAGATAGCATTTCTAAAATATCTCTATCTTTAAACTCGTCTGTAATTCTGTCCGAGATTTTTTGACTAAGATAGATGGCTTCATTATAGTGAGCAGAAGTAAATAGGTTATCATCTACTATTAGCTCTTCTAGTCCATCATTAGTCTGTACAAATAGTTGTATCATCTCTTCAGAAATACTTTTATTTAAAATATTGTATCCAAGGGTATCAATATAATTTTCTAAACTTTTTGCTAATGTTTCATTGTTTGTAGAGATGATATCTGGGTTCTCTATCATGTATCGAACCACTTCTGGAAGTGCAAAGCGTTTTTCTATCTCTGCTAATGAACTTTTGTAGTATGCCACAAGTTTAAAAAGTTCGGTTAAGTCTTGTCTTCCCATGGTTTCAGACTCTAAAACACCAATACCATTTTCAATCAAGAAGTCATTCAGTGCTGTATCATCTTTTAGGTAGGTCTCATTTTTACCTTTTTTATAACGGTAAAGAGGTGGTTGAGCCAAGTATAAGTAACCTTTTTCAATAATAGGTTTTAAAAATCTAAAGAAGAAAGTCATAAGCAGTGTTTGAATGTGAGAACCATCAACATCAGCATCGGTCATAATAATGACTTTGTGATAACGTAACTTCTCTTCGTTAAATTCTTCGCCAATCCCACAACCAAGAGCTGTAATCATGTTTTTAATTTCGTCGGATTTTAAAATCTTTTCTAAACGTGCTTTTTCAACATTTAAAATCTTACCTTTGAGTGGTAAAATTGCTTGGAAAACTCTGTCACGACCTTGTTTTGCTGAACCTCCAGCAGAATCCCCTTCCACCAGATAAATCTCTGATAATTCAGGGTCTTTACTTTGACAATCAGCCAACTTCCCTGGAAGTGTACCAATGCTCATGTTGTCTTTACGTTTGACCAAATCTTTGGCACGTTTAGCAGCATCACGACCACGAGCAGCAAGAAGTATTTGTGCCATGATGGCTTTGGCTTCTATTGGGTTCTCTTCTAGGTATTTGTTAAAGTTTTCAGAGAAAAACTTTTGTACTAAAGGACGAACATAAGAAGAACCAAGTTTTCCTTTTGTCTGCCCTTCAAATTGAGGTTCAGGAACACGTACAGAGACGATGGCAATGAGACCTTCTTTACAATCATCACCTGTTATTTTTGTACCTTTCTCTTTTGCATTGGCATTTTTAGAGATATAACTTGCCATAGAACGGGTAAGTCCAGCCCTAAAACCAGCTTCATGTGTTCCTCCATCGGCTGTTTTAATGTTGTTAACAAATGAAAGGGATTTTTCAGAGTCAGCATCACAATACATCAATGCAATGTCAATCTCAATATCATCTGCTTTTCCTTGGAAAAACTGTGCTTTTGAAAGAGGGGTTTTTGTGTTCATATCTTCAACAAACTGTTTTATTCCTCCCTCAAAATGAAAAGTCTCTTTTGTTCCGTCTCGCTCATCTTTAAACTCAATGGTAATTTTGGGGTTCAAGTAGGCTAATTCCTTGAACCTTTTCATTAAAATAGTGTTTTGAAAGGTAGTTGTTTCAGTGAAAATAGTGTCATCAGCCCAAAATTCAATTTTTGTACCTTTTTTGCGAGTCGTTCCTGTAGTCGCTAATGCTTCTTGAGGAATACCTGCTTTAAAGTTTTGCTCATGGATGCTTCCATCTTTAAAAACAGTTAACTTTAAATCTTTTGAGAGGGCATTCACAACCGAAACTCCAACCCCATGAAGTCCACCAGAGACTTTATATGTGTCTTTGTCAAACTTACCACCAGCATGTAGCACAGTTAAAACAACTGTCGCAGCTGAAATTCCCTCTGTTGGGTGCATTCCCACAGGAATACCACGACCATTATCTTCAATAATCGCCGAGCCATCTTTGGTTAGGGTGACTTTAATGGTGTCACAAAACCCTGCCATTGCTTCATCTATAGAGTTATCAACAACTTCATAAACTAGGTGGTGAAGCCCTTTTGTCGAGGTATCACCAATATACATTCCAGGTCTTTTTCTAACTGCTTCTAGCCCTTTTAGGACTTTAATATTACTAGCACCATATTCTGCCATGATAACTCCATAAATTTTATTATAATTGCGTCTATTTTATCGTAATTTTGGTTAGAAAGTGGTAATAGTTGTTATGTCACTTTTTTCTTTAATGATTACTGTCGGTGTGACCATGTCACACGTCAAAACCAAACATCGTATAATTATACAACTGCCATATATTTAAAACCGAGATTTAACGTGTGACACGGTCACACCTACGGGAATCTTTGTTATAAAAGCATCCCTGCCTGTTGCTTCTTTGTTCTTACAACATCTATCTCATAAGGGTCAATAAAAAGCTCTTCTTTATAAGCCTCAACAGCATAACGCCCAATCATCGCTGCATTGTCTGAACAAAATTCCAAAGGAGCAGTGTGTAAGGTTTTACCATACTGTTTACATAACTCTTCATAAGCACCACGAATATAAAGATTAGCACTAGCCCCACCTACAATGGCAAAATCTTTTATCTTCTCTTTCTCAAAGATTTTTTTACTCTTTTGAATCAGATGAAGCCGTATAGCCTTTTGAAAAGAGGCAGAGATATCACATTGGTTTTGTTCGCTCATTTCATCTGCTCCACCAAGCGACTCAATAGCTAAACGAACAGCATTTTTAAGCCCAGAGAGTGAAAAGGCAATAAGTTTAGAGTTGCGAAGAGGCACAGGAAAATCAAAGGCGTTTTCATCTCCCTTTAGTGCCAACTGCTCAATAAGTGGTCCCCCAGGGTAAGCAAGACCCATCATCTTAGCTGTCTTGTCAAAACTTTCACCCACAGAGTCGTCGATGCTAGTAGCTAAAATAGTCATTTTCTCTAACCCCTCCACCCGAATAATCTGCGTATGCCCACCTGAAATAAGTAGTACTAAAAGTGGCAAAATCTGCTTTTCACCAATGAATAGTGAATAGATATGACCTTTAAGATGATGAATAGGAAGAAGAGGAATATTTTTACTTACGGCAATGGTCTTAGCCATAGCAATCCCCTCTAAAAGGGTAACCGAAAGCCCAGGTTGATTGGTTACTGCTACTGCTTTTAGCTCATCTAAATAGGGCTTGGTATCCTCTAAAATATTGGGTAAATCAATGGCATGAAGACGAGAGGCTAGTTCAGGAACTACCCCACCGTAACAGGCATGTTTTTTCTCTTGGCTTATCTTTTTATGAAAGATTAGTTCATTATTTTCTATTTTTGTTATTGCTATTGAGCTGTCGTCACAGCTTGATTCTATGCTTAGTATCATTTTCTTTTCTTTATAAGCAGTTTTTCAATTAAGTCCCATTTCCCAAACCCACTATCTGCATTGATATGACCACCATTTTCTACAACTCTATAAGAAGCATCAATGGCATTAGCCATATTTCCAGCTTCATAAAGCTCTATCCAAGGGTCATTGTCTGAGACAATTAGGTGAACCTCTTTGGCGTGAATATCACTAGGAATTTCACAAGGGAAAAAGGTTTTTATGGTGGGTTCAGTAGTGCTAAGGCTAGGAGGAGAGACCATAAAGAGCCTTTCAACAGTTGCTATCTCCTCTTGGCAGAGCCAAAACCATAAGGTGTTGGCTAAAGAGTGACAGACAACGGTGTCGGGTTTGAACTCTTCTAAAAGTTGTTTTACCTGTTTTATCCATCGGTTTTTGCTTGGGAAGTGGCAGTTGTCTAAGAGTGGGAAAGAGACGGTTCCGTAGTTTTTGGCGATTTCAGAGGCTAATTCGCTTTGCCAATGGGGAAAATCACTTCCTCCCCATCCATGTAGGATTAGGGTTTTCATATTGGTTTCCGTAGGGTGTAGACCCCGTCTACACCGTTAAATAAAATCATGAATTCTTTTATGGTTGGGAGTTGGTTTTGACGGTGTAGTCGGGGACTACACCCTACGTTAGCCAACATATTTTCTTACCTCTTTGTCTATTTCAATAATCTCTTTAATATCTTTAGCCTTAATATCTTCAAATTTTTTATAGGCATCTAAAACCATCTTCCCCATACCAAAGAAGTTAATTTCGTCTTTTTCAAACTTTTTAATAGCCTCTTCATTTACCGCATTGACCACTACCCCTAAATGAGGGTTCTCTAAAAGGTGCTGTTTAATCTCCCAAATAGGGTAGTGTGAAGCCTCAATAGGTAAAAACTCTAATGCTCCAATCTCTAGTAAGTTAACAGGAGGTAAAATCTCCTCTTCTACTTTTCCTCTTAGAGCAAAGGCAATAGGAAGTTTCATGTCTACCCCTGCAAAGTGGGCAGTGGTTGAACCATCTTTAAACTCGGCTAAAGCATGGATAATGGATTTTTTCTCTATGACAGCGTCAATATTGCTTGAGTTAAAGAGCCATTTAGCTTCTAGTAGTTCAAAGAGTTTATTGGTCATGGTGGCAGAGTCAATAGTAATCTTGGCTCCCATTGACCAGTTAGGGTGTTTTAGGGCTTGGGAGAAAGTAGCTGTTCGCATCTTCTCTAGCTCCCAATCTCTAAAAGCTCCACCACTAGCTGTAACATAGAGTTTAGAGAAGGGTCTCTCACCCATTAAGTACCATAAGCCAAAGTGTTCACTGTCGATAGGAACAATCTTACTCATGTCAATAAACTCACCTGCAACTACCAATGACTCTTTATTTGCAAGAGCAACTTTGCGTCCAAGCTCAATGGCTTTTAGCGTAGGGGCTAGACCTGTGTAGCCTACCAAAGCATTGACAATGGTTGGGCTAGATGTACGTTCTAAAAGTTCTAATATTCCTGAGTCTCCACAAAAAACATGAGGATGATTGACTTTTGCTTTGTCGGACTCATTTGCAATAGCAACATACTTGGGGTTAAATTCTACAATTTGTTGGTTAAGCAGGTCAATACTTCGACCTGCTACCAAGGCTTCGACTTGAAAGTTATAGCGTTTTGCAATCAGTAGGGTATTGACCCCAATTGAGCCTGTAGAGCCTAAAAGAACGATAGATGATGACATGCTTATAGTGCTCGTAAGATGATTATCATAATAATAGAACCAAAGAGATAGCCATCTAGTCTATCTAAAACACCACCATGACCAGGAAAAATATCTCCAGAGTCTTTTACTCCTGCTTCACGTTTAAGGTAACTTTCAAACAAGTCACCAAAAATAGAAGCAATGGCTGTTATAAATGAGACCAATATGATAATAAATGGTGTATCTAAGTCCATATAGAATGCGTAGGCTGAACCTGCTAAAGTGGCGAAGAAAATACCACCTGCTACACCTTCTAATGTTTTATTGGGTGAAGTTGGAGAAAATTGTGTTTTACCAATACTTTTTCCGACAAAAAAAGCACCTACATCTGTAAATGCAACAATGACAAGTAGCCAAATAATCCAGTCAATACCATAAGTGGTGTAGAGCATAAACATAAAGAGGAACCCCACAGCTGGGTAGAGGAATGGTAAAATGAGTTTTTTCTTCTCATGCTCTTGTGTGTATGCCAGTTTGGCACCAAAAACGATAGCCATTAAGAAAAATAGGTCGTCTGGATTGGGGTAAAAATAAGCAATAATCCAAATAATACCAGCATAAATATAAGGAGACTTTTGTTGAACATAAAAAAGTTTAACAGCTTCATTGAACCCAACCATATAAAAAGCTCCTAAGTAGAGCCACATGACTATTTTTGTATCTATATATCCTACAAGTAGAGCAGATGCTATAAGTGCTAAACCTGTAGTCCATCGTTCTTTATTATCTGTGATAAATTTCATGATATATTCCTTTTTTAATAATTCATATTATATCATTAATGGACTTATTCCCGTATTTTCATTTTTACTCACGTATTTCAATACCCTCTTTTCGTACTCTTATGGTTTTATATTTGTCATATTCAACATTTGAGCCTTCTTGTATTTTTACAAATCTTCGTTTGGTGTAGTCTACATCATAATCTCCTGCTTGACTTAGTGAAAAGTCAACACAGAGTTTGGCCGCTTTTTCTATGACTGAATCTGGAAGATTTTGTTTATCTGTTTTTATGATAAGGTGTGAAGAGGGAATATCTCGAATGTGCATCCAAATATCATTGGATTTAGCAATTTTTAGTAGGGCTTGATTCTCTTTAGAATTTCTTCCAATAAGTACTTTATAGTCATCTATCCAAAAGAGTTCACACTCTTTTAATTTCTCTTTTTTTCGTTGTGCTTTGGCTCTTTTAGGAACCAGTAGTTCTAGTTCATAGCTGTCTTTTGCGTGTTTTATGGAGTTATACATATTGTTATAAAAATCTATTTTACTAGAGAGGTTTTCTTCTTCTATATGAATATTTTTAGCTTTTTTTCGTGTTTTTTTTGCTTGGTTAAAAAAATATTCACTCATTCTGTTGGGAACAGTTTTGGCAGGAAGTTTAATGTTTATTTTCTTACCTTCAAAATCATAAGTTTCTAGTTTTTTGTCGTAAGGTTTAATTTGATAGAGATTTGCCAAGACGATATTGCCATAGTTTTGAAACTTTTTCTCATCTTCTGCAAGGCTTTTCGGATTGGCTAATTTGTCTAAAAGTTTTTGAAGTTTCTCTTTACGCTTTTTTACCATAAGAAGTTTTTGTTTTTTTAAACCGTTGACTCTTTTGGTCTCAAAATCCAGATATTTTTGACTTAAGTGGTCGTCAATATTCTCAATCTCTTTTATCTCCTCTTTTCTATTAAAAGGAGGAATAGCTAAGAGTTCAACGCCTGGACGAATAACTCTAAAAGAGCTGTCAGCATCAATATGTCTTAATGCTTCTATAATTACTTCATTCTCATCTAAGAGTATGGCATTGGTATGGCGACCTGTAAACTCAAATTGTAAAACAATACGCTTATCTTTATACGAACTTTTTGGGGCTAAGGTTAAACGGATAATTCTATCGTTTTGGGGAACTTCAATGTTAAGAAGTTTAGACCCTGACAAAAGAGCGTGTAAAAGGGTGTCAAAAGGGGCATTATAACTCTGTAAAGGTCTTTTTGATTCACTTTTATAAACAAAGCTTTCTCCCCTAGTCATGTTGAAAAAGTAGGTGTCGTTTCTATCTAAACTTAATTCTATGGTATTGTTTTCAACTCTTCTTGCACGACTAATAAAGGTAAACTTTGAAAGATGTTTTGCAATGGCAGTTAGTTCATAGTGTCTGATTTTTTCTCCTTTGAAATGGTCTTAGTATGTTTTTTGATAAAATCTAATTTACATAGTGGAATATTAACCAAATTTTCATATAATGAAAAGAAAAATTAGAAGGATAAATTTATGATGCAAACAGCGATAATAGCTTGTTTATTACTAGGGGCTATGTTTATATTTACAGAATGTGGAGATAATGAAACAAAAGAAGTAGCAAAAATAGAGGTTGATGGAGAGGGAATACCTACTTATGTTACAGAAAAAAGTCACGATAACTCTTATACTGAAAGAGATAAGGAGATAGCTGCTGCTTCTTACACTAAGAAAGAAGAGAGTAATGAGAGTTCAATTCCTAAAAATCTCGATAGAGAAACATACAGTTTAGCAACAAAAGAGAATGCTCTGGACACAGGGACATCTTATGAGACAAGAGATAAAGAGATAGCCTTAGCCTCTTATTCTGCAAAGGGAAAAGTTGAAGCAGAGACTTTATTAACAGAAAAAAATACTAAAAATAAAGAGGAAGATGTTTCACTTAAAGTTATGAAAAATTCAGAAACAAATCGTAGTGAAACTACTTCTGCCAAGACAGAAGTTGTTAGCTCTATAGCTACTGTAAGTGATGTTCCTTCAGCAGAAAAAATTACCCTCCCTACTATTCCTAATGTACCTAAAGTTAATGTCACTGTTCCAACGACACTTAAGGCTAAGAGTACGGAAAAGGTTGATTTAAACAGTCAAGCAAAAAAAGATTTAAATACCCAATAAAGATAACTTTGAAAAATGTTTTGCAATGTCAGTTAGTTCATCGTGTCTGATTTTTTCTTCTTTGAAATAGTCTATAAATTGTTTTAGTATGTTTTTTTTAACAAAATCTAATTTACACAGTGGACTATTAACCAAATTTTCATATAATGAAAAGAAAAATTGGAAGGATGAATTTATGATACAAACAGCAATAATAGCTTTTTTATTAATAGGGGCTATGTTTTTATTTACAGAATGTGGAGATAATGAAACAAAAGAAGTAGCAAAAATAGAGGTTGATGGAGAGGGAATACCTACTTATGTTACAGAAAAAAGTCACGATAACTCTTATACTGAAAGAGATAAGGAGATAGCTGCTGCTTCTTACACTAAGAAAGAAGAGAGTAATGAGAGTTCAATTCCTAAAAATCTCGATAGAGAAACATATAGTTTAGCAACAAAAGAGAATGCTCTGGACACAGGGACATCTCATGATACAAGAGATAGAGAGATAGCCTTAGCCTCTTATGCTGCAAAGGGAAAAGTTGAAGCAGAGACTTTATTAACAGAAAAAAATACTACAAATAAAGAGGAAGATGTTTCACCTAAAGTTATGACAATTTCAGAAACAAATAGTAGTAAAACTTCTCCTATAGAAACAGAAGAATCTGTATCTCTATCTGCTAAAAGTGATGTTCCTGTTGAGAAAGTTATGACAGTTTTGGAAACAAATAGTAGTGAAATTTCTCCTGCCAAGACAGAAATTGTTACCTCTATATCTGCTGTAAGTGATGTTCCTTCAGAGAGTGATGTTGTTGTTCCTACAGCAGCAAGTATTGCAGTTGTATCAGCTGTAGTTGCGACTGCAGTTAATTCTGATTCGGTAGACTCAGTAGAAAAAATCACCCTTCCTACCATTCCTAGTGTACCTGAAGTCAATGTTACTGTTCCAATGGCACTTAACTCTAAGAGTATGGAAGAGTTTGCTTCAAACAGTCAAGCAAAAAAAGATTTAAATACCCAAAGAAAGGCTAAAGTTAATTCTGATTCGGTAGACTCAGTAGAAAAAATCACCCTTCCTACCATTCCTAGTGTACCTGAAGTCAATGTTACTGTTCCAATGGCACTTAACTCTAAGAGTATGGAAGAGTTTGCTTCAAAC
>JALUMR010000002.1:569-872 GCA_027055805.1 Campylobacteraceae bacterium | reverse complement strand
AGTCAAGCAAAAAAAGATTTAAATACCCAAAGAAAGGCTAAAGTTAATGCTGATTCGGTAGACTCAGTAGAAAAAATCACCCTTCCTACCATTCCTAGTGTACCTGAAGTCAATGTTACTATTCCAACGGCACTTAAGTCTAAGAGTATGGAAGAGTTTGCTTCAAACAGTCAAGTAAAAAAAGATTTAAATACCCAAAGAAAGGCTAAAGTTAATGCTGATTCGGTAGACTCAGTAGAAAAAATCACCCTTCCTACCATTCCTAGTGTACCTGAAGTCAATGTTACTATTCCAACGGCACTT
>JALUMR010000002.1:0-469 GCA_027055805.1 Campylobacteraceae bacterium | reverse complement strand
AAGTCTAAGAGTATGGAAGAGTTTGCTTCAAACAGTCAAGTAAAAAAAGATTTAAATACCCAAAGAAATGCTAAAGATGAAGAGATTGAAAAAAATGCACTTTTATCTAAGCAACTTGAAGAAAAAATCGAAAGTGAAAAACTTTTAAAGTCAACAAATCAAGAGTTGGCTTTAAAGATTGATGAGCTACTTCTTATAGCAAAAGAGGCAACGCTACAATCAGAGAGTAAATATGCTGAGGGAACAAAAGAGCTTCAGACACTTTTATCAGAAAAAGAGAGTTTAGAAGCAAATGCAACACAATTAGAAACAACTAATGATGAGTTATCAGAAAAAATTTCGGAACTCCTTTCTATCGCAGAAGAGGGGACAGTTAAAGCAGAAGCAGAGCAGAATGCATCAGTTGTAAAAATGCAAGAGTTGCTTTTGGCAAAAGAAAATCTAGAAGCAAATGCAACAGAACTAAAAA
>JALUMR010000001.1 GCA_027055805.1 Campylobacteraceae bacterium | reverse complement strand
AAGTACAATTAAATATAAGAAATAAACTTCCTATTAGTTTGGTTTATTTAACAGCTGGTGTTAATAGTGAGAATGAATTAGAGTTTAGAAATGACATCTATAACTATGATAAATATATGAAACGTATTCTACGATAGGGTGTTATAGTATTTAAGATTTTAAAAATATTACATTTGATTTTGACGGTGTAGTCGGAGACTACCCCCTACAGCACCCCCTAACCTCTAAACAGATAGAATAACCTTCACAAAAAATAATATAGGTTATATCACTTGGAAACATCTGCCAAAATACTCTCTACCAAAAAAAAACTTCTTACCGAACTCTACTTTGAACTTCAAAAACATTTTGAAAGTAAATATGGGAAAGATGCCTTAGTTATTATAGAAATAGGTACATTTTTTGAAGTCTACGAAGTAAATAATGATGAACTTAAAATAGGTAAAGCAAAAGAGGTAGCCGAGCTTCTAAACATACAACTTACCCGTAAAAACAAAACCATCCTTGAGAACTCTATTCCCAACCCTTTGATGGCTGGTTTTCCTGCTGTCTCTTTAGAGCGTTATCTCTCACGTCTTATAGGTACTAAAAAATACACCATAGTTATCATAAAACAAAAAGGAGAAGTCCCCAACATAAAACGCTATGTCTCCAACATTATTTCCCCTGGTACCAATTTTGAGTACCATACTGACAGCTCTGAAAACAACATTGTCTCACTCAATATTGATGAAAACCAAAGTATATACTCTGTAGGTTATGCTGCTATTGATGTCACTACAGGAAAGACCATTGTTAACGAAATTCACTCTAGCCGTGATGACAAAACCTATGCACTGGATGAAGTTTTTAATCTGCTACAAACCTATAATACTGCTGAGGTTATTATAACCCTTAATAATTCACAAATTAACAAAGAGTGGATTAAAAGTTACCTAGAACTTAATCAATTTCACAGCTCATTTAATGAGCGTCGATGTAAAATTATTTACCAAAATGAACTCTTTTCAAAAGTGTATGAGATTAACTCTTTTCTCTCTTCTATTGAATATCTTGATTTGGAACGTCACCCTTATACTACGGAAGCCTTAGCTATTTTAATAGAGTTTATTATAGAGCATGATGAAGCCATTATAGCAAAGATGAACCGTCCTATCTTTTTAGGTGAGAGTCGTTATTTGTATTTGGGGAACAATGCATTGGAACAACTGGGTGTTATTTCAAGAGACAAAGCAGAAGTTACCCTACTCTCTCTTATAGACAAAACATCTACAGCCTTTGGAAAACGGCTACTTAAAGAGCGTCTACTTTCACCTATTTTAGACAAAGAGATTTTAGAAGAGCGTTATGATTTAAGCCAAAAGCTTATGGAGCATAGTGACGCTTATGATACCCACCTTAAAAATATTTATGATTTAGAGCGTATTACAAGGCGTATAAAACTAAAAAAGCTTCATCCTGTAGAACTTACTTACATTAACACTTCACTAGAAGCAATTGAGAAACTTTTAAAAGATGCCTCCTCTATGGGTATATCCTATGATGAAAACCTTAGTAGTGAAGTTACTGAATTTTATAAGCATCTTAACAGTAGTTTCAATCTCAATATCTGTGCAAAGTTTCGCATAGACCAAATAAACGATAACATCTTTCAAGATGGTATCTACCCTGCTATTGATACTATTTTAGAAAAACAAAAAGTTGAACTAGGAAAACTAGAGCAAGTTGCAGAACATATTGAGCAATTTTTTGAACAAGAGAAGCTTATTAAAAGTTCAAAAAACAACTATGTTGATATTGGTTATTTAGAGAGTGAAGGCTATAGCATTAACCTCACTAGAAATAGATTTACCATGATAGAAAAAGAGTTAAAAGAGTCATTTGTAACCATAGAGGGGGAGCATCACTTTTTTAAAGAGTTCCACTACAAATACCTTAAAAATTCTGTCAAGATAAACTCAAAACTTTTTGAAGAGATTACCCAAACCTTTGAAACCAATCAAGTAAAACTTATCTCTTTGGTCAAACAGCGTTACCTACAGAGTTTAGACGAGATAGAGAAACGTTTTTCTCATCTCCTAGAAGAGATTATCATTTTTGTTGCCAATATTGATGTGGCTATCTCCAATGTTAAATGCTCTAAAAGTATGAATTTAACACGTCCTACCATTGTAGACAACAATACTGCCTTTGAGGTCATTGGTCTGCGTCACCCTATTATAGAAGCCAATGAACAAGCTGGAGTTTATATTCCCAATGATGTATATTTAGGAGAGGGAATTAAAACCAAACATAATCATATAACACTTAATGCCAGTGAGGGAAAAGCTGTTAATGGTGTGCTTCTCTATGGAATCAACTCTTCAGGGAAGTCCTCACTTATGAAAAGTATTGGTCTTTGTGTCATCTTGGCTCAAGCAGGTTTCTTTGTTCCTGCTACAGAGCTAAAACTGGGCATGTATGATAAACTCTTTACCCGTATTGTCTCTCAAGACAACCTATACAAAGGCTTGTCCACTTTTGCTGTTGAGATGATGGAACTAAAAAACATCTTTAACCGTGCTACAGAAAAAAGTCTTATTTTGGGGGATGAAATCTCCCAAGGAACAGAGACCGAATCTGGTTTAGCCATCGTTGCAGGTGCTATTTTAAAACTTTTACAACTAAAGTCTACCTTTATATTTGCAACACACCTTCATCAACTCAAAAACATTGACGAGCTTAAAAAAGTAGAATCACTTATACTGTTACACTTGGGCGTAAAATATGATGAAAAGGAAGACACACTCATCTATAACCGTCAGCTTCAACTCGGCATGGGCTCATCACTTTATGGTTTAGAGTTTGCAAAATCATTACATATGGATGAAGAGTTTTTAAAAAATGCCTACACCATAAGAGAAAATTTAATAGGAAAAAAATCTGAACTAAAACTCTTAAAGTCACAAAAAAGAAGTAAATACAATAAAACCTTATATGTTACAAAATGTGCCTTATGCGAAGAAAACGTGGAAGAAATACACCATATACAGGCCCAACAATTGGCGAATAGTGACGGAATGATAGGAGCTATGGACAAAAATCACAAATACAACCTTATTCCATTGTGTAAAAATCACCATCAAATGGTACATGATGGCAAGGTTAATATATCGGGATTTGTTATGACTTCTAAGGGGTTAAAGTTGCATTACGACGAATCCTAAAATCTTAAGTGTTACCATACAATACACAATCCCTCCCCATAAATCTCTTTATACTCACAATTTACTCGATTCCTCCACAATAAAAAAATACTATGCATATAACATAATACAAAGGACTAAAATTATGAAAACAAATTCAATGATTATTTTATTTATGATGGGATTAACAGTTATTATAGGCTACATACTTATAAACAATCTAATTCTTGCCTCAATACTCCTAGGAGTATCTATACTATTTTTTTATATTTCACAAAAAAATAATATTTACAGAAAAGAGAATTTAAATATTATTAGAGATGATAATAAACTATATTTTTATCTTAGTGATGATTTACTTTTTTCTACAGATTTATTAAGAAACAAATCAACAACAGAAACCGTTAGAGAGTCTATAACAAAAGAGATGGCTACACTTAAAGACATGGCACAACAAATCTGTTTTATTAACTTTAAAGATGAACGTTTATTGACTGAGTTAAACTATGCATTAAGATTTAGAGAGAGTAAACATAAATAATAAATCTTTTCTTCACAGAATTTATCTAAAGTAAGTTCTGTATCAAGAACTATTTTCTTCTATTCTTACTATTTACTTCTCTTCTACAACTGGTTGTATCCTTAGAAAATGTTCATTCTTGTGATAACTCTTCTCTCTATATCCCCCCTAGTTGACCTCTTTAAAACTACATTAAATAGACATCATTCATAGGTAGTTTATACTTTTGCATATTGAGTGTTTTAGGGGCATGGACTTTAGTCCATGAAGTAGACAACAGCGACTAAAGTCACTGCCCCTTAAATAAATTTAATTAAAAATAATATTCCATATTGAAATATTTTATATAAATTAAGTTTTATTTTGATATACTTTTTTCATAAAAAGATAAAAAGGTGTACAGATGTTAAATAAAAATAGATATTTTGATATTATACGTGAAGATGTTTTTACTGAGAATGGAGAGTTGGTATTAAATAACTATGTTAAAGAGTTTAATCCCTATGCTGTAGCAAAAAATCAAAAAAAATATGCCAACTTTGGAGAGATTACACTTTTAGACTTTGGAATGAAAATGAAAAATAGTAAAAAAAAAGATAGAGAATTTCATATAAAGTATTTACAAGCACAAAAAGCCATATCTCTAAAAGTTTTACACACTGTTCCTATACTCCAAACAAAAGTTTCAGATACACTAGGAGGATATAATAGACTATCCCCACTTTTGAGAAATCTAACTTATGGAGATACCGAACTTGCTGTTTGGATAGTTGATGGTTTTACCTATGCCCTTGTTAATGCTGGACAAGGTGATAGCTCCTGTAACTTACTCTTTTTTTGTCGCATAGAAGAGCCTAAAAAGTAGAGATAGGATTAGAGTAAAAGGGTGTTGTCAAAGACAAATACCCTAACCAAACACCCTACAGTGCCTCTTCATCCTCTTCACCCGTACGAATTCTCATCACACTTTCTATATCAGATACAAAGATTTTTCCATCCCCAATTTTCCCTGTTTGAGCAACCTCTTTAATAACGTTAACAGCTGTATCAGCATACTCTTGTGAACTTACTACTATTTCAATTTTAACTTTAGGAATAAACTCAATAACATACTCAGCCCCTCTATAAAGCTCTGAATGCCCTTGCTGTCTCCCATAACCTTTTACTTCAGAAATAGTCATACCCTCTATCCCTGCTTCTATCAATGCATCCTT